>NZ_JBSIUV010000076.1:0-7492 GCF_053654515.1 Helicobacter sp. T3_23-1059
CATTGCGATAGCTCTTGGCATCATAGCCTTGCTTTGCCATATCTTTTTTGATATAGGCTATTTGATAGGATTTTTTGGGATTTTTGTGGGCGGAAGCATAGTTAGTTATATCATATTAGATTCGCTTGATAGCACTTTTGAGCAAGTCATAGAAAACGATGAGGCTAATAAAGGTAAGTGATGAGTGTAATAACAGGATTTTATAATCTTTAACAATCAAATTTTAAGTTGCAATGAAGTATAATTTGAAATCAAATAGCATTCACAAATGAGGTTAAAATGCCATACGATTTTGATGAAAATATTTTGCCAACAGAGCTTGAATGTTGTTATAATGAATTTAAATATTACAAAAAGGCAAATGATGAAGTTGCTACGCTTGGCTGGGCTACAAGTTATCACTTGCAAACTTTATGGCAAAACAGTCCCAAAATAGACACAATCAAAGATTTTTCTAAAACAATACAGCAAACAAAAATTACCACACAGATAGAAAAAAATAGACTTGTTAATATACAAAATTTTTTAAAAAGCAAAGGTATAGAATCTCTAAAATTACGCTACACACCATATATTAGACAAAAAGAAACAGATAAAGATAAACGCCCCATAAATTTTTACACAACACTTGATTGGGATAAATTTTATATGAAATTTCCCATTGTGAGAAGTAAAAGCAATGATTTTTTAACAAACAAACAAAACATATATACAAAAATCTAATAAATCAAATGATTAAAATGCTTAAAACAAATCGATATATCAACAATACATTAAAGAAAATTTCTGAAGGCTCATATACATTTAACTTTGCAATAGATATACAAGAAAATCGAAGTGATTTAAATAAAGATTCTTATATTATATTAAGAGAAAATGAAACAACATCGCAAGGCTATAAATTAGTATCTAGTTGCAAACCCTATGAAATAGATACGCTAAATTGCCAACATACATCTTTAGATGATAGGGAATTTATTAAACAAATACCATTTGATTTTGATTCAAATCTTGGAACACCGTTTCAAATCGGCACTCCGATGGCTGTATTAAGAAAAGGTGTGGCTAGAGCTATTCCAGTCGCAGGCACAGCACTAATGGGCTATGATATATCTAAATCAACCATACAAACTTACAATACTATAATGCAAAATTTAGCACTATATGCCTGCACGGGAAAATTTAGTATTTTTTATGCCCCCACAAAAATCAGCTTCAAAAAAGAAGCAGATTCGATAAAATTTCGCATTGATGAAATGGTGGCTTATGTATATGATAGCTTTGATTTCTTGGATTATCCTTATTTATTTGATAACAATGGAGAAATCACGGCACTTGGGCAGCCTGTTGGAGCTTGGGATTTTAAAACAAAGGCTTTTTGTATTTGGGGTTCTATTTGGCAGATGATTATATTTGAATATGTGGATAAAAAGAAGTATGATGAATATGAAAAATATAAATATGAAACTATTCATAATAGAGATTTTACGAGAAATGATATAAAATATGTCATAAAAAATGCACTAGATTCTTTCGCATTAAACAACAATAATTTTTTGCAAACTAATGATAAACAACAACACCACATTTACAACCAAGACTATCAAGATTATCAAAAATACACACCCTATGGATTAGATTTTAAAATATACAGCACAGACATAATAGCAACGATAGATTTTAGCAACCACGAATTTACGAGTTTATAGAGAGGTTAATATATGTTTGGCGATAGTGTTATGTGGGGAATTTTGGGCGGAATTGTATTTTTTGTTGTGCAAGGTAAATATTGTTTTGTTGTAGTATTATATTACGCAATGCTTTTGTGCGTGTATAATTTTTGGATTGATAAAAATGCGATTTACGCGCCATCGTCTAGTGGGATTTTTATATATTTTTGCTTGGGGGTTTTTGTAATATTTGTTATGGCGGAGTGTTCTATATGGTTTTGTTTATACAATCCAGATTATACTCGTGGAATGAGTCCTGATTTACGCCTTTTGTGGGAATCTGAACGCATAGATTATGAAGCAATGATTCCGTATGCAAGGCTTAATATGTTTTTTATCGCGTGGGTAATTGTATTTTTTGTGGATTTTATAGCAACATTTTTTGTCATCAAACTATCACTTTTTATCTATAAAAAATTGTGCAAAAATAGTGATGAGATATTGTGCAATTTTCACAAAGGCAAAGCAATGGTATTTGGCATATTTGCATTTATTACAATGATACCATTGTTGTATTTAGTAAGCAATATTGAAGCATTGAATAATGTTGGTGAATATTTGTCGAGATTATTACCTTAAGGGAGCTAATATGAACAAAATTGATTTTTTTGCTACAAAAATTATAGGTGTCGATATGCAGGATATAAATAATATAACCAAAAATTCTAACATTGCATTTTTAAACGCCCTCTATCAATGCCAAGATTTTATCATTATAAAATCAAATCAATCACCAAGCCTAAATGATGACAATATCATTTCACATTTTGGCTACCACTCATCTTTCTATCTCTCATTTATTGCAAACAAAGATTCGTTAAGCGACTCTTATTTAACTTCCCGTAAATCACTTTACAAATCTATAATGCAAATAAAAGAGCAAAAAGCACAAGCACAAAAACAAGAGATAGATTCTATAAATGCGGAATTAAAAGACTTAGATTTCACACAAAGAGAAGCAAGATTGCAAGAGATTCAAAAAGAGCAAAAGACAAAAATAAGAGAAACTCAAAAGCAAGATAGATTTAATCAAAATGCCAAATCCACAAATGATTTAATCTTTCAAACTAACGATAAAACAAACACAATCATATTTTTAGATTCAAATGGTTTAGCGTTAAAATCAAATTCTTACAACAATACAAAATCTAATCCAAATTCACAACTAGATTCTAGCGTTGATTCAAATCTAAATACTAATCTAATTTAGATTGGTTTGATTTGTTTATGTATAATTTTTAAGATTCAAGATAACTATAAAAGGATATATTTTGAAAATTCCTATTTATACACAAATCAAATCAAAGCTAGAATCTAAAGGGCTAGATTCGGCTGCAAGCGGACAAATTGCGTGGTTTGTGTGTAGTTTTTTTGTGTCGCATTTGATTTTTGAAATTTGGATTTTTGACTCTTTGTCTAGCTGGTGGCACAATGAAAGAAGCGCGTTGCAAAATGTCATTTGGGGCTTCACTGCGATTTATCACAATCATTTTATATTATTTAGTTTTATATTTGTAATTTTTGTAATAAATCTTTTGTATATCAAAAATATACTACCATTATTATTAAGCATTTTTACAACATTGTGGCTTTTAAACTATAAATATCTAATGTTTGTAAGTGTAATGGCATATATTATTTGCGCTATTTTTTTACTAAAAACAAGGCATTATAATTTGTTTTGCATATACACGATTGGTGTAGTTTATATAGTTGTTGTATTTGTAATAGCTAATAACATACCAATAAGATAGGATACAAATTTATGAAATACTATGTAACGATTTATGTTGATACTTTGAATGATTTAGAGGGCTTCACCCACGCATTTTTAGGGTTGACTCATACTCACCCTGATGAATTAGATGAACAAGATAAAAAAACAAGCAACGATAAACTTAAAAATGCAGATTGGCAAGATATTGATAAAAAATGGTATGAGAAAATATACCCAACAATCAATTCTTATGTGTTTGGATATGATAAAAATAATAATGAGGGATTTTTTGGATTTGGAAGTGCCACAGGTATGGTTAAAATGGCGTGGGATAAATTTGCGAATGATGGAAGCATAGGTAAAGTTTTTGAAAACAATCAATATCTTGTTGACCCCAATCCAAATACAAACTCATATGTAAACTGGAGGATTAGGTCTGCAAGCACTTTTTCAAAAACTAATCGTTGTGTATTAGAAATCTCTAAAGAACAATACAATACTCTTTTAGAAAATATCAAAAAAGATTTTGAAGCCACAAAGCAAGTTAAACCAAATACAAAAAGCTATGTGCATTATGATTTGCGTTATCATATAACAAACAACAACTGCGTTAATTGGGTTATAAAAAAACTCTCAAATATAGGTATAGAATTGATTGATGAAGATTATATAATTCCCGGGAATTTTATGGATATTTTTAATTATATTCAAAAAATCCACTCCACTTTTCTCAAATTCCAATCAATCGATGAAAATCTAGAATCTATAAAAGGCGCAAAAGCATTTAGAATGTGGGCTAGGAAGCTATTAGATAGCATGAATCGTTTTATGCAAAGCTATTGCGTTGTTGCTGAAAATAAAGTGCAATCAAATAGAATACCAAATAGTGAAAGATTTGTAATACTTATAGAGAGTATTTCGCTTGTATATTTGCAACTTGATAAAATCTTGCAATCAATGCTAAAAAATATTGATACTAAAAATATAAAAGGCGATTTCATATTTGTTTATTGGGATAAAACAGCTAGAGATATAAAAATATTAGATAAAGAACACGATTATCAAGCCTATACCAAAAAAGAATTTGACTTAAGCAATTCTGCTTATAATTTTTCAGTATGTAAATTTGCACCCTTTATATTTATTCCAAACGATAAAACGCTTTCACAAAGGCTTTATCATAAATATGACTATGGCAATGTATCAAAGCAATATCAAATCGCTAGAAATGAATTTTATCAAAATGTATTAGCAGGAATACAAAGCGATAAATATTGGAGTAGTAGCTATCATAAACTCACTAAAAATCTATCTAAAAATGAAATATCAAAGGTTGCAAATGCCTAGCAATGAAAATAAAACAATAGAAAATATTTTTGCTTATGATGGGGATATTATCGACATACAAATATTAGAATCTACAGGCATAGATACTTTGCAATCTAAAATCTATTTTTGCGGAGTGCTATTAAATGGTGGCACAGAATCCACTATGCCATATAATGAATGTTTCTTTGGGAGTTTGGATTCTAATGAGAATCTAAATTTTAATATCTCAAATGCAAGTGATTCAAATGTAAATCACAATACAAGCAATGCAAATAATTCAGATTCGGATTTAAATGATTCAGCCAACGATTTAGACGAATCAAAGCCGATTTATTATTTGGAATGTGATTTGGATTGTTTGGAATCAAATGCACATTCGCAAGATTCAAATAAATCTAACAAATCTAATTTTGATTCAAATAAATCAAATTCAAATTTAAATTCAAAAGACTCGAATAAATCTTACAAATCTAGTGATTCTAATTTAAAATCAAATGATTCAAAAAATTCAAATAATAATGTAGATTCATTAGATTCAAACAATTCTACCAACACAAATGATTCCACCCAAACAAACAATAAAACCAAAATCTATCCCACAAATCAAACCCTCCAAATATTCCTAAACAATCACAAACTTACAATCTTAAATTACTCCATTTTAGATTCTAGCCTAAATATCAAACTAGAATGCGTAAGCAAAGAATCAAATAAAATTAAAGAAAATGAAATAAACAAAAGAAAAGAGTTTGAATCTAATAAAAATAAAATAGATTCAAACTTCACAGCATTTCTTTGTCCTATTTTAGAATGTGATGAGCTAAAATGTATTCACGGAGGACAAGTCAAACTAAAAAGCAATTTAGGCAAAAAAGCCATTGCTTAATGGATTGTTAAGTAATGTTAGGTTAGAATCTAAAGTTTGTATGAAATTTCAACATTATATTTGAAGGAAAAAGCGTGAAAATGTGGGCTGTGTTTGGATTGTTTGGCGTGTTTATTGCATACATAATGTGTGGTTGCTCGATTTATTATCCTGCTTCATATCGCGCATTTATCCCTAAAAAATACGACAAAGAATATAAAGAATACAAGCGACTTTGCAAAGAAAATCTAGGAAAAGTTGTATATGCTAGGGTGCGTCAAAATCTAACAATAGACAATATAAAAATAAAAAGTTTTATGTGGTTTTTGCCAAATAAACAGATTGTGCCACAGGTTGTAGTGCTTTCGGATTCTAGCACGGCTCGTGCATTTTATATAAAAATCATAGGATTTCATTATGATACATTATGGAATAAATTTTACCCAGAACTATTTATAATGCCACATAGCGAAACGAAATATTTGTATTGTGGAGCAAATTTAGAAGATTCTATCAATGTAATTAAGCAAGAAGCAATGCGCAATAATAGTGTTATTGGCGAGATATTTGATGATGAAAGTGGCTTTGACTCATATACGCCCTATATGTTGAAATTATTATTTAAAGAGAATACAGATGATTTACAATAAAAAATACTCACTTGGAATCTATGTCAATAGATTTTGGTGGCAAATAGGAGGAGCTGGAAATCCCCATATATTTTTGGGACTTAAGATTGAAAAAGCAAAATGCAGTGAAACGCAAATTGGTATGCAGAAAAGATTGTATGAGAGTTTTATGAAAAATAATATGACAGAGGCTGTCAATCAATGCAAGTTAAAAATTAAACAAATGGAATGCTTTATAGCAGAATCTACACTTAACGATTTGAAAGAAAAACTTGATAAAGAATGCAAATATACTTTTACTAGCAATAAAAAATACAAAGCTTGGCAAGATGCGATTACTGATACAAACGATTCTTTTAATAGAGATTTTGATAAAGAATTAAGGGAAAAATTAAATGCTGATTTTGCATTTTTACGACAATGTTATGCTGATATTACAGAGCCTTTCTTTCAATGGTTAAAAACAATAAAAAGAGAAACTTTTACAGAGCAAGATGAGTTTAGCAAATTTAAAAATCTTTTTAATGAATTTGTAGAATCTAAATATAGCAATATTGATTCTATTGAGGGATTTTTTGGATTTGGACCTTATGAAACTGGGGTATTTAGAAAATACAAAAACAACAACCATCAAACAGGTGGCAAAGTTTTTCAAAACAATCATTGGAATGATGAATTACTGCATAAAACCAAAGATGTCCCATTAAGTGATTTGCAACAAAAACAATATTCAATAAAATCAATGCCTAGAACCCCACTAAACAAAAACGATAAAAAATTTCTTGCATATAGCAAAGGACACCAACTTATATATTTGCGTCCTCTAAAAACATTTCAAGATGCACAAAGCGAAGTATTTGAAATAAATGAAAATGAATACAAAAATATAACTAAAGCAATTCTTTTTCAAACACTTCTAACAAGTAATGAGTTAAGAAAGTGTCCTAACATATTTTCTAATGATAACAATATATTTAGGGATTATAAATTGATAGGTAATTCCTGCGTAGATTTTGTAATGGATAAAATTAGTTTAGTAAGGGAATTAAGCTATTATGATAAAATAACCATATTGCCAAGCAGTATGCTAAAGGTAGCCAAACAACATTTAAATAAATCTACCGTTTCTAAACAAGATAAAATTACTTTATTTTTACTAGAAACACAAATTTATGAAAAATGCTACGCCGATTTATGCAGTCTAGATTCTTCTTGGGAATGC
>NZ_JBSIUV010000077.1:0-7316 GCF_053654515.1 Helicobacter sp. T3_23-1059
GCATTAGCCTCGCGGTATGAGGTAAGCGCGGAGCGGTTACCGAGCGAGTGAGGCGACTATATACCCCGCGTTAGCCTAGCTTCAGCGTAAGCCTAATAGCACAAGGTGCGTATGAGTATTATTTACAATGTTATTGTAAATAATAAGAGGGGTATATAGTTTTTTGCGTTGCGTGCCTCGCGCACGCATAAGCAGAGCAACATAACTCTGCTTATATTATTATATTGCACAAAGTGAGAACGAAACAATCTATAAGCGCAATGTAATCATAATTCACATTTCAAATTAAAATTACATTATCATTAAAAATGACAATGTAACCTACAATGATAATATAATAACACTTGCTAAAATTTTAAGTTGGTTATTTTAATCTTTGTGCAAAGATTTTGTATCAAAATCTTACTAACTTGATTATTTCACCTAAAATGAAGTTTTTTAATGCAATCAATGCTTAAATGTGTTGGCTTCACTAACTCTTGATATGGTAATATATTTGTTTTTCGTTGGTGTAATCATAAATCAAAGTTCATTTATTAGATAAACTAGATTGGTGAATCACCTTGCTTACTTTATTTTGAATTTGTGTGTTGTAGGATTCTAAATCAAATGCGTTATAAGCAAACACGATTAGCACGATACATATTGGCAGAGCTACCAAAATCTTTTTTAGATATATTTTTTGAAAATTCTGCCACGCACTTGTTTTTATGGCTACATCATAAGCCTTATTAAATGCTAGCTCGCTATTAACTTCATATAGTGGAGTGAGTGCAGATGATATGTTGTTGCAAAAATATAAGATTCGTTCCTCGACATTGTGGCTATTAGTGTATTTGCCCTTATAACCTAACACCAAACAAGCATAGACAAACTCTAAAAAATCCTTATTTTTGGCCGGATTATTTAGCCACGAGAGTGCTATATCATAGAAATTATCACCACCTAAAATCTCATCAAATAAACGCACGGTCAAAGTATTATTCGCCCAAGAGCTATTCATAAAAAGCTCATTTTTCATTAGCATTTCATCGATAAACACACAAAGGCAATATCGAAGTTTGATAATATCTTTTTCGTCATATTCTTTTGTGGCACTTAGTTTAGAGCTCCAAATCAAAATATCATTTACCATTTTTTCTTTTAACGATTCTATGATACTTATGTCTAAATTATTAACCTTTGAAACGCGAGAGGCAAAAAGTAGCATTTCGATGCAATAATCCACAACCTTATTGCTTGTTAGCCCGCTCAAATCCGAGCTAGCAAGCAATCCAAGCTCTTTTGATTCTGCGCTAGATTCCATTATGTTTCCTTAAAATACAGCCCACATTTTTATATCTGGGCTCTTAATATTGTGCGTAAGATAAAGGCTTATGACACTCTCTCCCTTAAAATGCTTAAATAGCTCATCTTTTTTATCAAGTTTATAATACACATAGCCATTTAGATATGGGAGGGCTGAAGGCACATTTGGAATCTGTGTAATATTTAGCCCTTTTAGCTGCGTTACGACTATGTGTTTGATATTGCTTTGTGTGTGAATCTTGCTTTGAGATTTGAAATTTTTTAGCAAATATTCATAGCTCACATCGGCATTTACCGCTATGAAAATCTCCGCTTCTTCCAATATTTTTGCATTATCAAACATAAAATCATAGAATCCATTGCCATTATCGATGATTTTTGCCATCGAATACCTTGGAGAAGTAATTTTTGAAAATAGAATTTTTAGATTATTTATTAGTGGCAAAAATGTTGCGTTTAAATTATCGTGATTATAAGGGATAAAATCTAGCAGTGAATCTTCTGTGCCAAATGCGCCAATCTCACCTTGAAATTCCACAAGTTTGTCATACAAAGATTCTGGGTGGAGTTTTTCTTTATTTGCAAGCGCAGAAAAAATCAAAAACCATTTTTTAAGCAGATTCAAAGACAAGTAAGTGCTAAAATCTAGCGTATTTTTTGTTTGGTCAATGCCTTTAAAAATCTCGCCTAAAATCTCCTTATGTCGCTTGATAGAAAATAGCGTTTCCTCCAAAAATGCCTTGATAATCGGGCTTTGATTGATATTTAAATATGTGGGGATAAAATTTTCCTCTAATTGGACTTTTTTATTAGAATCTATATGCTTAATCTTAGCGATAGGAATCTCTAATTCATCAGGGGTAGAGTCGCCTAAAATCCCAAGTTTTAGCCTTATGCTTGCTAGAGTTAGATTTGTTTTTTCTTGGGTAAAGGTAATATTTTGCTCATCCCTTTCATCAAGCAGCTCTTTTGGAGTATTTTGGCTATCGTCATAGATGCGCGAAGCGATGATACTTCGTGTGGTTATGTATTTTGAATTAGCAAAATTATTATGCAAAGCAATATCAGCAATGCTAGTAGCACCTAGCGGAATCTTTAGCGTTACAATGGAATTTTCTAATGATTCATAATTTACCTCTAATGCTTCTGGCAATAAATCCTGCTCTGGAGCATCAAAAATACTGCCATCTTTAGCGATTCCTATGACTTTTTCTAATGCAATTTTGCCCTGCATAAGCATTTCGCTCGAAAATTTTATATCCATAATGCCATAAAGATTATTTTGTATGGCAATAGTTTTGGTGTCTATGTTGCGCTCAAAATATCGCTCTTGTTGTTCAAAATGAATCTTTTGAATATTTAAGCCATTAAACCACGCGACTTTTAATTTATTTGCCATATTTTACTCCATAGATTCGCTTAATCCCTTCCTGTGTAATCTCAAACTTTACCACCTTTTTATTCCGCAATCCTTTTACTTTTTTTGTTTTTACCCAAACTTTAGTTGTTCTAAGCGCATCATTTGCAAATAATGCCAAAATACCAATATATGGAACTTCTTTATCTTTAATTTTTAGGGCTATGATTTCATTTTTGGGGGCGATTTGCAATTTCATTGAATCGATTTTGTCTTTGCCAAGTGCGCCATCTTCTCTAGTGATTAAATCTTTATCACTTGAATCTATAAATTTCTCAATATTGTTTAGTTTATAAACAACAATCGTTACAGGGACATCATCAGATCTATTGTTTAGATTTGAATTTTCGATGTTGTTAATTTTTATGCTAACGGTGCTAGAACAAGCCGAAAACAAAAAGCACCACAATAAAACAATCGACATATTAAAAACTTGCCTGTATTTCAAAATATTGACCTTTGGGGGTTAGATTTTGATAATATTCTAGTATTTAAATGCTAAAATTTTAATAAATTTACAATATTTACGGAATGTAAAGATGTGTTTTTGCAATCATTTTAGTCAAAATTTGGAACATTTAGAAACCTATCATCTCATTGAAAACGAGATGTCTAAATACAAGACGCTAAACCACGAACACATAAAGTGGGACAAAGTCTATGAATACTGCTTAGAGATTTTGCAAAATTTTTCTATGGATATGAAAATTTGCAATTATTTTGTTTTATCCTGCGTTGCGCTAAAACAAAACTTTGATATGGCAAATAAGCTATTTGTAGCATTAGCTGATATTTTACAAGATAAACCAAACAATCTATCCAAACAGCCAAGCGACTTAAAAAATCAAAAAAAGAAACTAAAAAATATCATCGAATCTTTCATAATAGAAGCAAATAATCTTCATTTATTAGATTCCGCGTTAGCAGAAAATTTCAACAGGACATTTCAAAATTTAGGCAAACTATTAGAATGTGATTTTCAACCCATTTGCGAAAAAGAGCAAACGCACAAAAGCGACACAGTCATAGACTCACCACAACAAGCCCAATCTAAAACCCCAAATACCCTTGCTTTGAATCAATTAAGCAATAGAGAATATAGGGATTTTTTGAATAATTTAGCTTTTGAGATTTTAGAGCGCGATATAGGCAACCCTAACGCCTATGCTATGTTTATAGAAGCAATGTGGGGCAGAATCAAAACGCTCCCGCCACATAGTCAAAATATCACCCAAATAAAATATCCAAGCCAAAATCTAATCCAAATGCTAGATTCAAAGCATTCTAATGCGCTAGAGCAAATCAAACTTTTTATGTCAAATCTCGCCCTAAATCCATTTTGGATAGAGGGATTGAGGCGATTTTGTGATTTTTTGCAAGAGCAAAAACTAATAAATGCTACAAATCTACTCCAAATTTTAGTGGGAAGTTTTCTTACAAAGTTTAAAGAGATTGTAAATCTTAAATTTATAGATGGCGAATCTATGTGTGAATCGCGCCTTTATGAGTATTTTGCAAGACAAAATACTAAAGTCGAACACAAAGCAGATAAACATAATAAAAGCAAAGAAAAATCGATGAATCTAAATGATATGTTGTTAGATATGAATGCCAAAAATAATAGCGATTCGACTTCATCGCACATAAATGCGCTGATGGAGATGGCTAATGCCTTTGAGGAAAAAAATATGAAAAATAATGCAAAAATATTATATATTCAGCTAAGGGATTTAATGGAAAAAACATTGTTAAAAGATTATCTAGCAGATGATTATCTAAAAATCAAATCAAAAAGCCAAAAAATATAAAAAGGATTCCAATGCCAAATCCGCTATTAGAAACAGATAGCGTAGAATGCGCTCATAAAGGCAAAGTCTTGCTTCAATCAAGCACAAAGGACATAATGTGTGTGCAAGATTCTAGCAACAATGACGCAGGAATGATAAGTTTGGGCGATTTAGCAAATGCCTCTATCGTAGGCTGCACCAATAATATCGCAGGTGTGCCTAGCCCTTGTATGAAATTAGTAAATATTCCCACTTCGATTTGCTCCACAATGCTTGAAATAAACAATCAAAAAATAATCATAGCCCAAGCCATCTCACAAGTCCTAACCGACAAAGGCTCACCGCTAATCCTGCAAGACGAGCCAAAAGCAAAGGATATTTTCGAGCTAGATGAGGATATAACAGATTTTGATAATGCGAAAAATGGCAATGAAAAACGCAGAATCTACAAGCCAATCTAGTGAATATTCAAACGAATCTAATGCAGAATCTAACTCAAAATCAAGCACAGATTCTAGCAATTCACAATCCCAAAAAGAAATCATTGAAATGTATTTTAGCTATGGGGAGGAGTGTAAGAGAATCAAAACAGATTACAAAATAGAAAGCGATGTGAATTTGCATATCGTTACACAGGGCTACAAGCTAGGTGAATCAATAGAAATTACACTAGAATCTGACGATGGCAGGACAATCAATGTAAGTGGCAATGTAAATGAAAGTGGCGAAGTAGTGATATATAATGTATTTACAAAAAATAAGGAGTAAAAATGGCGACTTGGAGAGTAACTTATAAAAACTTAAGTAACAAATTAAATATAACAAGACCTAGATTTTGTAGAATTGCTGAATCGTATATGAAAATAACCTCTATAAACGAAAATTTTGAAAAAACAATAAAAGAAAATGTCGAAAATCTCAAAAAATGGGAGCAATTAAAGCTAGATTTTCAAAAAAACATAGAGAAGCATAATGTGAAGTTGGATAAAAGATATATTGACAATTTTAATTACATAGATGCTAGATATGCTATGGTTGGAGGGGAACCGTTGTTGGACTACATAAACGACACAACGAAAAATAAAGTATATCGCAATACTTGCGCCTTAAGAGTTAGCTTTGCATTCAATTACGGTGGTATGCAATTAAAAAATTTAAAAAATAAAATAGTTGGCAGAGAGCGTTTAGGAAAAGACGCTCATGCATATTATTTAAGCTCTATAGATATAAAAAATCTATTGATAAAAAATTGGGGAATAATACCATTTAACAAAGACGCAACTGATAAGTTTTACTATTCATTTTATGATTATAAAAACATTAAGGACATTACCATGTTAGACAATCTATCAGAATTTAAAAAAATCAGAGATAAAAATATTGAATTTAAGGCAAAACTACTAGGCAAACAAGGGATTGTTACAATGGATATAGCTGGCTTTCATGATGCGGTAGGGCACACTACTTTATGGGATGGGCAAAAGTTTGTTGATGTGGCATATGGTGCAGATGATTATTTAGCTAGCAATAACAAAAAAGTTATCGTTAAAGAAATTTGCTTTTGGCAATTATCATAAAAAATTCCAATGAAAAAATATACTAAGATTTTGCATATTGCAATGATTGCCTGCATAAACTATACTATATGTTTTGCAGAAGCGACTATCTGCAATAGATTCAAAAAGCAATATTACGATGGGCACTGCAACAAAATATACTGCGCCACACCAGATTTAAAATCTTATGGGCTTGCTTATTGCTTTTCAACATCATTGCTTGATAGACTGCAAAATCCTCAATATCACGATTTGTCGCTAAAAAGTGTATGCAGGACTTTGGATTTTAATGACGAAGGCTTCGCGGAATTAAAAAAGTATGTCGATGAACAAGGAGCGCACATTCCAAAATACCCAGAAAAACGGCGAGAATTGGCATTGATAGGAGGGATTACCAAAAGATGTCTAAAAATGTATGAATCTCCTGAATACAACGCCGAAGTGGAGAGAATCATAAAAAAATACTGCAAAGAGTGTGAGTAAAGAATCTAAAATGTTTAAGATGAAATGAAGGAAAATCTAAAATAAATTTACATAGGAATTAAAAATTCAAAGGACAAATCATTATGCCAAAGCTAAATCCACTGCTAGAATCTGACTCCATAGAATGCGCTCATAAAGGCAAAATCCTACTTCAATCAAGCACAAAAGATATAATGTGTGTGCAAGATTCTAGCAACAATGACGCAGGAATGATAAGTTTGGGCGATTTAGCAAATGCCACCATTATAGGCTGCACGAATAATATCGCAGGTGTGCCTAGCCCTTGCACAAAATTAGTCAATATCCCAAACTCTATTTGCTCTACAATGCTAGAAATAAACAATCAAAAAATAGTCCTAGCCCAAGCCATCTCACAAGTCATCACTGACAAAGGCTCACCGCTAATCCTGCAAGACGAGCCAAAAGCAAAGGATATTTTCGAGCTAGATGAAGACATAGCAGATTTTGATAATACACAAAATCACAACGGGAATGCAGAATCTACAAGCAAATCTAATGCAGAATCTAACTCACAATCAAACACAGATTCTAGCAATTCACAATCCACGCAAGATTCACAAAAAGAAATATTAGAAATGTATTTTAGCTATGGGGAGGAAATGATAAAATTAGAGGACGAAGATTCAAGACATAGCAATGATATGAATTTACATATTGTTACGAGTGGGTATGAGGATAATGAGCAAATAGAAATAGAGGTTAAAACACAAAGCGAAATTTTTATCATAAACGCTGCAATACACA
>NZ_JBSIUV010000078.1:0-7301 GCF_053654515.1 Helicobacter sp. T3_23-1059
TTTAGAGGAAGTGGGCAATTTGGAAATCCCCAAAATAGACACCGCCACACAAGAGCAAATCGCCTCCAAAATCCAAAAATCTTTCGCCCTACGCAAAAAATCAAAAGATTTGCTACAATCCGCCAAAGCCAAAGTCGAGCAAAACATAGAAAATAGCGCGAAATAGAGATTTTACTTCGCGCTAAGTGCTACGCTAATATGACAATAAAGAGCTAGATTGCCACGAAGTCGTGCCGACTGCTCGCAATGATAAAATGACGGATTACCACAAATCTAGGCTTTTTGACAAAATCCTAGAATCTCGCAATGACGAGGAAAAAACCCACGCCAAAGCCCCCCTCTGTGCTAATGAGGGGACAAGCCCCCTTGTGATATTAAGGGTGTGAAGTATCGCAAATAGCGCAAAATGTGGGATTTCGCTTCCTGCTAAATAGCAATATGAGGATATGGATATTTTAGCCCCCTCAAAGCCTCCAATATCACAAAGGATAAATTGCTTGGGCTTTGCTCTAAATCTAGGTTTTGTGATTTTTGTTTGCGTAATTTATGAGGTTTAGTTGTGTGGATTGGCTTATTTGAGGGTAGCTGTGGTAGATTTTGCCCTGTAATAATGCGCCGTTTTCTTTTTTGCTTCGCTTTATCCCATCGCTTCCCCACGCACCCCATTGTTTAAAGAAAAACGCCACCTTTTGTGCTTCGCATTGATTTTTAATACTTAGCACCCACGATTCTTGCATAGGGCGCGCATTACACCCGCTCTCCCCACCCACGATAACCCAATCAATCCCGCGTAAATCTAGCTCTCCCAAATCGCTTATCAACGGCTCGCACGATAGCCATTTCACGCGTGCATTCAAATCGCGCAATAAATCTATGCGAAATTTTACTCTATTTGACTCCACCGTAGTGCCTAGCCACGCATTTGGTGGAATCTCGTTTTTTAGAAAATACTCGCGCATTCTTTGTGGGCGTTTGGTTAGGATTTGGTATTGGTGGTGTGGCGTGTCTTTGATAGTTTGCATTATGGAGTCTAAAAAGTCAAAATCCATTTTTTCGTGGAATAAATCGCTCATAGAATTTACAAAATACAGCGTGGGCTTTTTGTTGCGTCTTGGTTCATCTAGCCGTTGTGGGAGCATTTTGAATGCAAAACCGTCTTTATAGTCGGGGTTGCCGATAGCTTGCAGTCGCCTTGCCATAGCTTCAGCGTAGCAGTTTTTACACCCGCTGCTGACTTTGTCGCAACCTATGGTTGGATTCCAACTTGATTGTGTCCATTCGATTTTGGTTGGTTTCATCATTGCGACACATACCTGATTTTAACTTTCACCTCTTTGTCGTCTAGGTGAAATCCACTTTTTGTATTGCCTTCATATTCGCATTTTATTTTATCTTGTATTTCTTTTAATATTTTGTTGGTATGTTTTGGCAAAAATCCATTATCTAGTCCAAATGTCTTAATTTCCATATTTGTCCTTGCTTCTTGCAAAAACTCAATTAAAAGTTCCTTATATATTTTTTCTTTTTTGGTTAGCTCATTATTATCATAAAACAAACTATTTTTATCTCTTGTGTAATCTCTGTCCAAATTTCTATTCCCCTCACCAAAGTCTTTATCAATAGCCCAAGCAGTTTTTAGAAATTGCTCTTGCCCTTTTTGATGATTAGATATAAAAATAAGTCCATTGATATTTTCGTTATCTTTAATCAAAGAAAAAGGTGCAATAAAACTACTTGTATATTTTTTCTTAAAGTATTGGGCAATGATTCTATGTGTCTCGTAGTTTGGTTTATTTTCAAAATCTTTTTTACTTATTAACTCAGTATCAAGGTATCTTTGAAAAGATTTATCTTCTAAAAATCGCCTACAATGCCCAGATGAAATGAAAAACAAAATATCTGTTCCTCTACACAAAAATTCATCTATTTTATTGATATGTTGGATTCCGTATTGGTCTAAAAAAATCAGTTTGTAATAATTTTTTGAAGTTATGCGATAAGTGGTAACATCATCAAAACTAAAATTAAGTTGAATTTTATGGGCTTCTAAGTTTTGATATTTTTCTGCTATAAATTTTTCTAAATCATTGATTTTGTTTTTATCGCTATCGTTAAAATAAATTTTGATTGTTTTGCCTTTGCGATTTCTTTTGAGTATAGCATCAAGTATCCTTAGTGGTGAGCCCTTTTGTGTTTGTGTCCCATCAAAACCACTCCCACAAAACAAATCATAAATTTCAAGTGTTTCATACAATGGGTTATCTTTGCCAAAACTCAAAGTTATATTTAGCCAATCATCAACATATTTTTCTAATACTTCTAATTTAGTCAATGTCGAGCTATCCCATTGTTCTTTGTGCATATCTTTAGCCATTATAATGTTCCTGCATTTTGAATTTGTTGCCTAAATACTACTTATGCGGTATCTCTAATCGCTCTAATATTTTCTTAAAATCCGCTAATGAATTTTTATTATTTTTTAATTCCAAAAATTCTATATTTAAAGATTTTAATTGATTTTTATTTTGCAAACTCAAAGTATCGGCGATAAAAATATTTGTATCTCTTGCTATTACGGCATCCGCAGATTCGGGATTTCCTTTGCCCATTAGTTTTACTTCCACTCTATAAATCTTGCTTTTATCTTTATTAAAAAGTTCAAAATCCACTTCTCTATCAAAATCTAATTCTCCGCTTTTCTTAAAAATATCTGCGTTTATAAATTCTTGTGGCACTCCGCATAAAGCACATAATTCCAACATTAAAGGTTTTTCTACTCTTTTTCCAATGCTACTCCAAGCTCCGCCACGCAAAGCAATTTTCTTTGTGGCAAGAGCGTTTATAACAAGCAAACTCTCATTTAAATTTAATTCAACGCTAATATTTTTATAAGAAATTTTTATGCTAATTCCTATATTTTGCGTTTCGTTTCCAAGTGAATCTAAAATAGATTCCAAATAATCAATATTGCTATTTGCGACATTTATCATAATTTCTTTTGTCGCGCTTCCATAAATATTGCTAATCGTCTTTTTATTCATTCCCGCAAAAATCGCCGCGTCATCGGGTTTGATTTTCTCATTGTTAATAAAATTCTTTTTATACCAATCTAAATTGATATTCGTATCATTCATTTTTGCATTCAAAATTTTCTTAAAAAATTCCAAAGCAAAATCTAAAAATTCCACATTGATAGCGTTAATGACTTCCTCCCTATAATCTTTTCCGTTAATAAGTTTATCTATCGTTTGTTTAATTATTATTTCGTTAAATCTCATAAAAACCGCTCTTTTTTAATTTCTCGCAATATTCTTTATTTTGTTCACAAAGCAAAGGCATTCTATTCATTTTTATAGCGACTTTTCCAAATGTCCCGCTTCCCGCAAACGGGTCGCATACAATATCGTTTTCAAAAGAATAATATTTTAAAACTTTCTCGCAAAGTTCGGAGGGAAAAACCGCGGGGTGATTTTTGTCCGATTTTGGCGAAATATACCAACAATTTGTAGAATCGATTTGTTCGTCATTTTTAATATTTTTGTTACATATTTTTGTGTGGGCTTTGATATTTTTATCAAGTAAAAAAGGCGAATTTTTGCGATAAACCATAACGCTTTCCGTAATGCAATTTGGCTTATAACTTAATGGCTTTTTAGTTTGTAAATATCCCGCTATACGATTTGGCACGGAATACTCGGGCTTTATCCAAATAATTTCATCGATAAAATAAAATCCCGCTTCTATTAAGATTTTATGAAAGTCAAAATGTATTGGATAACGAATCGATTCAAATTCTCTTCCCGCTCTTTTGGTAATCACAGGCGAAACATTGATAAGTATAAATCTTCCGTCTTCTAAAATTCTATGACATTGTTTTAGACTTTCAAGCATAGAATTTAAATATTCCTCATAGCTTTTATAGTCGCTGTAAATTCTTGCGTTATAATACGGCGGAGAGGTAAAAATTAGTTGAATTTGTTTGTCGTGGATTTTATCAAGTGTGGCTCTATTATCGCCTATTAAAAGCGATGGTTTTGTGATTTGGATTTCTTGTGATTTTGTGTTTTGTCGTTTTTGTCTAAACTCATAATATTCAAACATTTTTTGCATAACTTCATTATTGTAATGTGCCAACATTTTATCACGCAAAATTTTAAATCGCTCATCATTTTTTGCTTTATATAATGCTGTGCGAAACATTTGATAGACAACTTCCATATAGTGAGTGTTAAACGCTTCTTTGGCTAAAAACTCATAGATTTTGTCATTATTTTTTTGCCTACCGATAGATGAGACAATCTCTCTTTTTAGCTCGATTTCAAAATCCTCATAAAAAAGTTTTAGCAAATTTTCAAGGTTAGATTCACTGCGCTCTAATCCAAGTTTTTTGATTGATTCTATGGTAATTGTTTGGTTAATTTTTGACTTATAAACATTAGCAAGAGAATCCAACGACACAGATTCAACATTAGAATGTATAGGACTATGATATTCAAAAAGCGTGTTTAGCATTTAAATTCTCCATACGAAACTTTAGCTTGTATTCTACTTGAATTATTCTTAAATGCTAATTATTTGGTGCAAATCAATACAAGCACAAGATTCTAGAATTTAAATTCTAGAATCTAATATATTTTGACTTTTTCAACGCCCAAATATGACAAACCCACCTCCAAAATCTACATCTTCTCGTGGAATGTCCTTGAGATGACATCGAGTTGTTGCTCTTTTGTGAGTTTGATGAAATTCACCGCATAGCCACTTACACGAATGGTAAGTTGGGGGTATTTCTCGGGGTGCTCCATAGCATCTTTTAGCATATCTTTTTGTAGCACATTGACATTGAGATGATAGCCATCATCAGCGAAATACCCGTCCATTAGTGATACGAGATTTTGCTCCTGCGCTCCACGGTCGCTCCCTAGCGCACTTGGCACGATAGAAAATGTATTTGAAATCCCATCTTTTGAGTATTTAAATGGCAGTTTTGCCACAGAGCAAAAGCTCGCTACACAGCCGTTTGTATCGCGTCCGTGCATAGGGTTTGCCCCCGGGGCAAATGGCTCGCCTGCTTTGCGTCCATCAGGCGTAGAGCCAGTCTTTTTTCCATAGACGACATTTGAGGTTATGGTTAGCACGCTCATTGTGGGCGTGGATTCTCGATAAGTTGGGTGCAAAGCGAGCTTTTGAGAGAAACTTTTTACCAAATCTACTGCGATGCTATCCACTCTATCATCATCGTTGCCATATTTTGGATAATCCCCCGCAATCTCAAAATCCACCGCTAGCCCCGCTTCATTGCGGATAGGCTTGACTTTAGCGTATTGTATCGCAGAGAGAGAATCCGCTATCACGCTAAGCCCCGCGATTCCCCCTGCCATAGTGCGCACTACTTCTTCGTTATGCAACGCCATTTCGATTCGTTCATAGCAGTATTTATCGTGCATATAGTGAATGACATTAAGCGTGTTGATATAGAGCCGCGCTAGCCAATCAAGCACAATATCTAGCCGCCCTTTCACCTCATCATAGTCCAAATACTCACTCGTAATGGGGGCTATCATAGGCGCGACTTGCACGCCTAGCTTTTCATCTTTGCCACCATTTATGGCGTAAAGTATGGCTTTTGCGAGGTTGCACCGCGCCCCAAAAAACTGCATTTGCTTGCCGATTTTCATCGGGCTTACGCAACACGCAATCGCGTAGTCATCGCCAAATTCCTTTAGCATTATCTCATCGCTCTCATATTGAATCGATGAAGTATCAATACTCACCCGTGCGCAAAAATCCTTGAAATTCTGTGGCAATCGTGTATTCCAAAGCACGGTCATATTTGGCTCTGGGGCTGGTCCTAGATTATAAAGCGTATGGAGGAAGCGATAGCTCATTTTGGTTACAAGCGGGCGTCCATCAAGGCACATTCCCCCGATACATTCCGTAACCCAAGTGGGGTCCCCGCTAAAGAGTTCATCATACTCGGGCGTGCGCAAAAATCGCACCATTCGTAGCTTCATCACAAAATGGTCTATCATTTCTTGGATTTCGCTCTCTGTGTATTTGCCAAGACTTAAATCCCGCTGGGCGTAAATATCTAAAAATGTGGAGATTCTCCCTATGCTCATTGCTGCGCCGTTTTGCTCCTTTATCGCGGCAAGGTAGCCAAAGTAAAGCCACTGAATCGCCTCTTTTATATCCTTAGCAGGCGCAGAAATATCAAATCCATAGCCTAATGCCATTTCCTTTAGCTCATTTAGTGCCTTTATCTGCTCAGAGATTTCTTCGCGCAAGCGAATCACTTCTTCGCTCATCACATCGGGAGTGAGCTTTTTCTTTGCTTTGGTTTTCTCTTCGATAAGCCTATCTACGCCATAGAGTGCCACTCGGCGATAATCCCCGATGATTCTCCCTCTGCCATAGGCATCGGGGAGTCCTGTGATGATTCCTACTTTGCGCGCGAGGAGCATTTCATCGCTATATGCGTCAAACACGCCGTCATTATGCGTCTTGCGATATTTAAACACATTTGCCACTTGGGCATCCTCTTTTTTGTTGTATGCTTTAAGCGAATTTAGCACCATACGATACCCGCCAAAAGGCATTATCGCGCGTTTTAGCGGTTCATCAGTTTGTAGTCCTACGATGACTTCTAAATCTTTATCAATATAGCCCGCATTATGCGAAGTAATGCTAGAGATAATATCCGTGCTGACATCATACACGCCCTTGCGCTCTCTCTCTACTTTCATTAGTGTGCAAACCTGCTCCCACAGCTGCTTTGTCGCATTTGTAGGCGCGCTTAAAAAACTCTCATCGCCCTCATAAGGCGTGAAATTTTTGACGATAAAATCACGCACATTGATTTCATCTTGCCAGATTCCCTTTTCAAATTCACCTAGAATCTTAAATTCTGCTTTTGTGTCTCTTGCTTCACTCATCGTTACTCCTTTGATATTTAGTTAAAATCATTATATAACTTTATGTTTTGATAAAATCTTAATGCTAAGTGAAAATGCACGATTTTTAGACATATTTTTACAAAATTGCACATTTTTTGGCAGATTTTACGATAATTTTTTATCTACTTTTTTGCTTTATAATCGCGTTTGATAAACCCCAAAATCATTTAAAAAAGGACAACAATGTCTATAAATACCGCTATGATAATGCTTTTTGCCATAGGTTTTATAGGAGCGATAACACCCGGACCAGATATGTTGCTAGTGGCTAGAAATACGATTTTATTTGGCACAAGGCGCGGGCTTATCGTGCTAAGCGGAATCGCATTTGGGTGGATTTTTTAT
>NZ_JBSIUV010000079.1:0-7077 GCF_053654515.1 Helicobacter sp. T3_23-1059
AATTGCGATAGCTCTTGGCATCATAGCCTTGCTTTGCCATATCTTTTTTGATATAGGCTATTTGATAGGATTTTTTGGGATTTTTGTGGGCGGAAGCATAGTTAGTTATATCATATTAGATTGTCTTGATAGCACTTTTGAGCAAGTCATAGAAAACGATGAGGCTAATAAAGGTAAGTGATGAGTGTAATCAAAAGTAAAGCCAAATTTATATCTCAACAGCATATAGGATATAGCGTAGATGTAGATTTTGTGCCTTTGAATGCAAAATTAGATTATACATTATCAAATATCACACAAATGCAAGTGGCTGATTTGAGATTAGCCTTGCAAATATGCGATATAAATAATATTGGCGCAGATTCGCATATCAAAATTGATTCATTAGATAAAACGACTTATCAAAAAGATTTATATCCACAAGTAAATTATTTGCTCGATAATCAAAACAATATTTTAGATTTAAGAGCAAAGGCAATGGAAATGTTTTTGTTATTTGTAGATAAAAAAAGTGGTGCACAAGATATTAACGATATTTTTAAACAAATAAAAGATATTCTTAATTCGTATAATCTCAAACAAGAAAATATATTTAATACGCTAAAAGATTGTAATTTTGATAATACCGCACAAATTTTTACAGAGGCAAATCAAAAATTAAAAGAGTTGCGAATCGCACTAGATAGATCCGCCAAACAAGCCAAACAGGATTTACAAAATCGATTTAATAAAGACATAATTATATTAAGCGCAAAAATTATTGGCACTACACATTTGCCACTAATATCCCTCGTGCTAATAAATAATCCTCATTCAAAATTAGCAAAAAGGCTTATTCCACTTTTAAGAGGAGTGCCACTAGGACCCGTTGGCATAACTATTTCACTACTTTTTCTTTTGTATGATATTTATGATTTTATTTCAAAAAAATATAAAGAAAATCAAAAAATACACGCTGTTTATGAAGTCTATGGGGCAATAATTAGCATTTATGAAAAATTAGATTATTGTTTAGCGAGCATTTTAAATGTCTCGCATTTTGGAGCAGGAAATCTCATCACAACGCAAAAAAATAATATTTTTACTTATCATTTATATCCAAATTATGCGAAATTTAACTCTATGCTTTTATATGAGATTTCTAAAGATGACATTTTGATTGTAGCGGACAAAGTATTTAAGGCTAAATTCTCGCTAGATAATGATAAATATGGCAAACAATCATATATAGAGACTATTTTTAGCAAAAACAATGATGATTCTAATCACATAATAACAAATAAAACAATCACTCAATTTTCCACATTTTGCACTTCGCATTTGCTAAAACTATATGATAAAAATGACAATATCATTAACTCATCAGCATTTCAACATTTGCAAAATTTATTACTAAAATTTGATAGTTTTTTATTTATAAAATCATCTAGTTTTAGCTCTATAATCGCAAGTGATATGCTAATACAAAGTTTTGCGCAAAGTCTGCAAAACAATAAAATGCGTAGCAATAAAACGGCTCTTATTTTGACAAATTGCTTGCGCCATAGATTGCCAGAATATAAAATGCAACAATATATAAAAGATAAATGTTTCAACAATGACTATACAAAGAAAAATATATTATTTTTATCTGCAATGTTTAGAATCAAAAAAGTTGATTTTATAACATACATTATCCATCAAATCATTGAATTGTTTAAGCAATACAAAATACCAATCAAAGAGATTAACAAGTCGCTAAAATCATACCAAATGAATATCGAAACCTTTAAAGACAAAAAAATATGCGATATGAATGAAAAAGAGTTTTGTAGTTTAGTTTATGAATTATGCGCTTTATTTACAAAAGGAAAGATACTTGAAAAAAAACAAGCAAAAAATCAAGTAAATAAAAATGTAGAAATAATGAATATGTTATTAGATATTTCTTATTTGCTTTCATATTTTAATGATTATGAGATTGCAAAATTTAAGAAGTATCAAAAAGAAATAAGTGATGAATATGAAAAACAAAAACATTTACTGCAAGATTTTTTTCAAAAAAAATTTATTGAACCTAATAATACACCAAATGTATTTCATAATATTAAAGATTTAGAAACATTGTATGTTGCAATGCTTGATATGTATTTCAATAACAATGACAGCGCGCTAGATTTGGCACTAAACATAAATATTAACTATTTAGAAATTGAACAAGATTTGCAAAACAACTCATTGCAAAATTATCAACAATTAGCAATAGATTATATGATGCCACTTATACCATTACATAAGGACATATTACAGATTTTAGATAAGCAACTTTTATTTAAATTTTGTAGAATTAGCATTCAATATATTTTAGATTCTAACAACGAAACAAAAAATAATTTTTTATTAGGCTATGAAACAATCTTGCTTTCACTTACTGCAATAAATATAGATATAGAGCAAAACAATCATTATGATAAATCCATATTGAAAATGTTTTTCGATATAGGAGAAATGGCGATAAAAAATATTGCAAAAGATACTATTACCTATCAGCTATCCAAGATTAAAGATAAAGTTAAACAATATACCACCAAAACATACAATTTAAGATTGTTTAATCAATCTAATACAGACATTGTCAAGCAAATTACGCAAGATATAGCAAAAGAGTTAGACCAACGAACCAATAGCTATGTCAAAGAGTTATATAACAAGATAGATAGTGGCATAAGCATTAAACATATCGCTCAAATATCGGTAATTAACACCATAATGACATATATTGCAAATACAATATTAGATAAGATTTTCCCAACTCAAATAAAAGATAGCAACGATATGAAACAAAAAATTGTTGCGCTACTTTTTATGATAAATCGCCATAGAAATACACCTTATGCCACCTGCAAACAAGGAAGCGAGTATTTGACATTTCCTATAGAAATCACACAAACATTTATAAGCGCGGATTTGAGAGCGATTTTGCTAGGTGGCTCTGCTTTAGATAGTGGATTTTGTGTAAAAACGCCTAGCGTAGCTATGTTTAGCGAAAATGAAATAAATTCAATAAAAACAATCAAAGAAAGCATAAAAAATTTTATAAATTTTAATGTAGATTTTGATGCGCTAGATGGCAAAAAGCGCAGTGTCATCAAAGAGGCTTATGCGAAATTATGGTTTTATTTGGAAATGGGAGAGAATAAGCAATTAGAACATTATTTAAGGAATGAAGTTTGTATCAAACCCAAAGAATGTAATTTGGCAAATCTTACAGATGGCAGATTTATGCAAACCAAACTCAAAAAAGCAAAAGAACTTGATAATGACATAAAAAATTTTGAATCAAAGGGTGGCACAGCAAAAGATGGGATAAAATTTAACCACGATTTTCTTATCCAGCTAAAGCGCATTGCAGAGTGGAATTATGAAATATATACACAAAAAACTAAAAGCAAGAAAAATGATTGCGGGGAATGCCAACAAATAGAGCAACTTTGTGGGAATCTTATCTATGATGATGATTTTATCCCTACAACCATTGACATAATAGATTGATATAAAATCTACGCATTTAAGGAGTGAAAGTGAAAGGTGCGCTATTTGAGAGAGAAGAAATACCATTTTGGCAAAAAATCCATAGTGATATGGAATCTAAAGAGGCAATATTTCAAGCTAGTATGCCGACTAATGTGAGCGAACAACAACGCATAAAAGAATATAGACTTAACTTTATGCTAAAAACCATCAAATCTTACAAACCACACCCAAATGGCAATGGAATCAAATGGAGCAAAGAGGAAAAAGAAGCATTTATAAAGCTAAGCTACAAAGAGCAAAGAAAAATGATAGTCCGCAAAAGTGAGATAAAATCTGCTTTGTTTCCTTATGTGAGCGTGGATTATGAGCCATATAAATATAGTGAGCGCATAAGCGATAGCGCAAAAAGAGCATATCAAAAAGCACAAGCCTTACTAAACAAAAATAAAAATTTAGATTTTAGAAACTTAGATGCTAATACTAAACAAGCCATATTTCATAATTTACGAATCGCATATAAAGAACAATATCTAAAAGCAGGGGTAGAATTAGCAAAATTGCTTTTTAAAAATTCGCATCTAAGAGACCATAGAGATGCGGGCGATGAAATCGCAGAATGCTCATCTATCACACAAGCATTGCTTGATAAAAAAATCCCAGAAAATGCGTATATGTATTATCAGCTTTATAAAAGTGGGTTATTATATCTTGGCAGAGAGCAAGCATTAGAATGCTACAATCACGCGCTAGAATCGATAGTGTGGGAAGCGATAGATGAGGAGGCACAAAGGAAAGAATCTAGATATTCACTTGTTACTGCGGAACTGTGGCTAGCAGCTGCTATTAAGTATCAAAGCCCATTAGCTTTTTCTATGGCAGCAAGTAATTACTGCCCATCGGGTGTGCCTTGGGTTCTTAAGTATGCCATTATCCCATTTCACGCTTGCATTCGTTGCAACATCGCACTTGGTGGAGACGCGATTAGCACACTAATTGAAAATTATCGCTTAAGTGATGGGGATTTCCCAAAATCTTATACAAAAGCAACTAAACTTAATGCTTATAAGCAAAAACCTGCTTCGCAAAAAGGACTAATAAACGGGCTTGACCCATATTTTGATGAAAAATTTCCACCTGAAACATTGATTGATGTAAGCTCATTTGCCCAAAGCTGTGTATATGGCGGGCGCAAGGGAAGTTTAGGAATAGCTTATGCCAAAAAAATCGGTTTAATCAAAGATGTAAGAGATAAAGATTCTACCCCACAAAGCATAAAAGAATATTATCTAATGATGTGGATAATCATTGTGGCTGATATTAACGGATTCAAAAGACTTCCAAAATTATTTGATAATTATTCAGGATACATAACGCATAAAATCTATCAAAACCTTCCTTACGGCTACCCCTCCGCTCGTCCTTATATTTTCCCCAAAGAAGTGTTGGATTTAGAGATAGATTTTACAAAAGGATTAGAGGACATAAAGCAAGAATGAAGTAGTATGATTGGCAAATATTTTATGGGTTTTATAGAATTTGCAGGAGTTGTATTTTTAATCGATAATTGGGTAGAATAAAAACTCAAAATAGACAAAAATCAAAAAGGATAAATATGTCGCATTCAAGCATAAATAATCGCTTAACCAATAAAACAAGCATAACCACGCCACGCACGGAATATCTTTACCGACTTAATAGTGTTAATACGCTTTTTTATGACAATATAGAATCTATACCAAAATGGCAAAAAGAAAACACACAATATTTATTAAGCAGTGATAAATTTCTGCATAATAGGCGTAATATAGATGCGTTAGAAAATGAAATATTGGGATTAGATATGAGGGAGATGCTACAAAAATTATTTGATATGCACCAAAAATATATCAATAAAGAGGGCAATAGAAAACAGCTAAAGGGCGACATTGAGGGATTTATAGATGCGACAATAAAAACCATAGAAAAACTTAAAACAAAACATAAAAATATTTTTCAGCAAGATACTTTAGATATTATTAACATTAAGCATAGCAAATTGGCTTTTGAAAAGGGTATGGATAATATAGACAAATTACTTGCAGATATTAAAAATGCAAACAAAGAAGCTAGAGAAATGGCAAAAAATGAAACAAGCAAAATACTAATAACGCTATTAGGTAAAGTTTTTTGGCACACTCCTAGTAGTATGACAAGATATGTTGTAACGCAATTATCAAAATCAAATGTTGCTATGATAAATCTCTTGCGCAGTCTTGCATTTTCTAATCCATACATAGCATTTGCGGTGATTTTTGCATTATGTTTTTGGGCTATCTGGCGTTTTTTGGATTCCAAAGAGGACAATGAATTAAAAATTGAAATTTATAGATTGTATATTGTCTCAAATAATATTGTTCAATATATAAATAAGCAAGATAGCTTTCTTGTAAATATTATAAATTTTGATAAAAAAATTTCTGGCAATATATTTTTTGAAAAAGATAGTATTAAATATATTACTTCCCCATCGCAAATGCACAATATACAAACTATAATGCCAAAAAACAACGCAAATACAATAGATAAAATTTTATTATGCAATATTTCGCATAAAGAATCTTTTAAAGACATTGAAATTTTATCGCTACTTACAAAAAAAGAGACAATATGTAGCAAGGCAACCTATCACAAAAGCCAATATTTTGCTCTTTCTGTGTATCCAATCACCAAAGATGAATTGCGAGATAGCGATATAACAAATGCCTCAGCATTTAAACATCTAAAAAATCTTACACTGCAATTTAATAATTTTTTATTTATAAAAACATCCTATTTGTCTTCTACTATAATGCTTGATATGATTTTACAAAGCATTACACAAAGTAGCCAACAAAATAATCCACTTGTAGAAAAATATATGCTTTTTATTACTCTTGCTCCACAAATAGATTCACCACAATACAAAACATATAATTTCATAAAAGAAGTGTGTAACAATAACAATATATTACAAAACAAAGTGTTGTTTTTAAATACCATTAACCAAATAGAAAAACAAGTTATTTTTAAAAATTTTAGACAAGTTATTTTTGAAAATTACACACAATTAGAGCAATACTATAATAAAAAACATAATTTGAAAGAATGGTTTCATGCGGATAAAACAGAAAGCATACAAGAAATGCTAGATAATTTTTGTAAGGATTGTAACAATAAAGATATTGTTCAAATTGCGGATGAATTTAGTGAAATATATTGTTTGATTTTTGAGCAAAAACATTTATTTGAAACTACATTTTTAAATGATAAAGAAAATAAACAAGCAAAACAATATGCAGCTTATATCACAAATGCTTTATTTGCTTTTGATGGCATAATGTCAAATTTTATTGATTTTCAAAAACAAAGCAAACAACAAGATGGTATATATTTTGATGATAACGAATTAAAAGAATTGCGAAACAAAGTAAGAGAGAGACTTAATGATGCCGATATATCTACAAGTGTTTTTTGCATAGCAAATATATTTAATAATGCTTATTTTTCAAATGCACCAACACAAGAAATTTCAAGTTTTAAAAATTT
>NZ_JBSIUV010000080.1:0-6871 GCF_053654515.1 Helicobacter sp. T3_23-1059
ATCGTTATATGTGTTGTATTTACGGGCTTTGTTTTGTATTTTGTCTTGCATATCGGGCATATTATTATGCTAAAGCCACGCGCCCTGTCTCTTTCATTATCATCTGTCCAATCCCCATACGACACTTCTTGTTCTGCATTAAAGTGGCTTATATTATTGCCACATACCTTGCATTTGTTGGATAATTTCACTTTTCGCCCCTTATTTAGAATCACAAATTTTAAAAGCGTGATTGTAGCGAAAAATTGCGGATTTATGCGAATTGTTTTCGCGCTTTGTTATTGTTTATTTCATCGAATCAATTCTGCCTTTTATTTTATCCAAATCTTTAAGGGCTTTACAGGCTTCGTTTTGCCAATTAAATGGTGATTCCCATCCATCTTTTCTTTGGCAGTCTCTAGTGGCGATTTGCAAGGCTTTGTCAAAGTAAAGTTGCGCCTTTTGCTTATCTTTTGGTATCTCATTATCTAGCCCCAAATAGTAAGTTTCAGCTAACTGCGCACAGCCCAAATAGCTACCCAAATCACAGGCTTTTTTATTGTATTGTATGCCTTTTTTTCTTTTTTCTGCTCCGATTTTTTTCGCTGATTTTTTCGCGTTTGGCGGTGGATATGGCATAAACAGATTCCCTAGCACCGCACACGCTGTTGCATAGCCACTATCGCAGCTTTTTTGTAAAATCCCTATGCCTTTATTCTCATTCTCTGCAATAAAAATGATTAAGCCCTTTGCTACGCAGTATTTGCCTTCGCCTTCATCGCACAAATTGCTAATAGTTAGCAAAATCTCATCGCAATGCTTGGCATATTTTTTCATACAATCATTAAAATACTCCAATTCCCAACTAAAACTATACGCTAAATATTCCCAATCATCTGCTATTTTTGGCAGATACTTTGAATCTATGTCGATGCGCAACGGCTCATACTTATAGCGAATCATCTCACAAGCCGACTTTTCTCCCCTTTGGCAGTCTCTTTTGGCGATTTGCAAGCCTTTGTCAAAATATCGCTTTATTTGCGCTTTATCAAAATGCTTCAAATAGCCACCAAAATAGCGCGAAACGATAAATTCACAACCCATCGAAGCACCCAAATCACAGGCTTTTTGAAAATATGGTAAGCCCTTTTTTAGCCCCGCCTCATTTTTTGCATAAGATTCGCCAAGTGCCAAACACGCATTTGCGTCATTGCCCTCGCAATGTTGCTTTAATGTCGCTATGGTTTTATTTAGCGACTCTTTATCCCTGCGAAGCGATTCATAGATTTCAGCATAAATCACATAGAGTGCAAGGCAGTATTTTGTCCCATTATACGCACATAAACTCTCCCAATCGCTTAAGATTTTGGCGCAATTTTGTGTGCTATTTTGCGTTTTATAGCAAGAAGTTAGTGCCTCTTTTTTCTTTTTAACCTCACTGCCTTTCACAAAATCTAACATTTCCCATTCGCTTGAAGTTTGGTGCGAATCGTTTGAATCTTGCGCGATTGCGTAGCCTAACAACGCCACAAAAATCAAAAACGCCAAACTTAATTTTTGCATTTTTTATACTCCATTTGAATCGAAAAATTTTAAAAGCGCGATTGTAGCGAAAATTTGCGGATTTATGCGAATCGCAAAATCATAGAGAATCCAAAATCGCGCTGTATAAAATCCGCGTTTTGGGGCTATGAATCCGCTATGAATCTTATTTGGATTCGCCACTAGCGCGGAGAGTTTCGATGATGTGTTGCATTTTGGCAAAATCTTTTTTGCCCTGCGATTCAATCCCGCTTGAAATGTCAATCGCATAGGGATTGAGCGACATTGCGCGGGGCAGATTATCCGCGTTTATCCCACCTGCGAGGAAAAAGCGCGAAGCAAAATCGTGGGCAAAATCTTGTGAAATACGCGAATCCTGCGAATCCAAACCCTGCAAATCTTGTGAATCCAAATGTTGCAAACTTGCGTTGTTTGATTTTGCATTCTGCAAATCGCGCGAATCTTGCAATTTCCCCTCCAAAATCTCCCACTCAAACGCCACTCCACTCCCCGCATTTGCGCTATCTAGCAAGATAAAATCCGCGCTTGATTTTAAAGCCTCGCTTAAAGAGCGCGAATCGCGCATTTTAATCGCCTTGATAATGGGCGCGCTCTTGCCACAATCTTTTTGCAACGATTCACGCAACGCGCTAATGTAGGCGTTATCCTCGCTCCCGTGTAGTTGAATAATATCAATAATCCCCTCACCCACCGCTTCACAAACGCGCTCCACAGGACTATCTACAAACACACCCACCGCTTTGATTTTAGAATCTAAACGCGCTTTTAGCTCCCTTGCCAAAGCAAAATCCACAAATCGCTTGGATTGCCTCGCAAACACAAAGCCGATGAAATCGGGCATTAGCGCATTAGCGTAATCAATATCACACTCCCTAAACAACCCACAAAATTTGATTTTCATTTGCAATCAACACACCCCCTACACACATTGATAATGTATCGTGATGAGCTCCACATTATCGCCCATTTGCCTAAAATAATAACTCTTGCATTCATTATAGTCGAACAACATTCGATTAGAATCTGCCCACGAAATCACCCCAAAATCCCACCAAGGCACTACCCCGCCCGCGCCGTTATTTTCGCCTATTTCTACTACGCTAAAATCATTTAGGTTATATTCGTATTCGCTTTGCTGTATTTTTTCTCGCTCCTCCTTGCTTAGCGCAATCTTTATCCTTGCTCCCATATCATAGTCTAAAAACGCGCCATAATCTTTTGTAGGCATTGTAGCGGGAAAAATTTTATTGACAAAGTCTAGCGGGACTATTTCGCCCATATACACGGGGAATGCAGCATTTTCTAGCTCCTCTTTGCGTAAGCGTTCATACACTTTGGCAATAGTAGTGTGCGGGTGCGTTATCGCCGTTACAATTGCATTTATAAATCCCCAATTATTGTCCTCATCTAAAAACACCAATTCTTTGGGGAAAATCCCGCTTGTGTCATAAGAGGCGATTTTGCTTCCATTATGCAGTCTCACGCGCTCTATGCGTGATTTATCAGCGATGATTGTATCAAGGGATTGCATCAAAATACGCGCGTATTTTTTGCTTACTTTTTTGCGAAACTCCCTATCAACGCAGTATTTTTGCGAGGCGAGTTGCGGGGTAAGCCCATTTTCATAAAATTCCTTTAATGGCGAGTAAGTCCTAAAACACCCGCTAGTCGCCATTTCGCTAGGAAAAGCATTGAGCGAGATGAGATTCCCAAACGCCAAAAGCGCGATGAGCGCAAAGATTTTGCGTAATGTTTTCATTTGTTTTTGTCCTTTTTAAAATTTAAAAGCGAATCCTAGTGATTTTTGCCTAAAACGACAGAATATTTGCCAAAATCGCTTTTAGTGAATCTTTGTTTATTTCATCATTTGCCACGCCTACCACGACATTTTCAAGCTTTTCATAAAAGTCATTTGGCAAAATTTCAGGCGCATTTATCAGCACAAAAACCCTTGCGATAAGAATAGCACTGCGTTTATTTCCATCCAAAAATGGGTGAAATTTCACACAGCAAAAAATCAAATGCGTGAGTTTATCCACAAAGCTAGGATAAAAATCATCGTTTTTGATATGCTCTAATGCGGATTCTAAGTAGCCTACGCGTGAGCCATCAAAGCCTTGCAATCCGCCCATTACCTCTATCATTTTATCGTGCAAGGCAATGGCGTCCTCAAGCGATAAATAATTCATTTATCTTTTAACCGCTCAAAAACAGGGTAGTTTTGTGGCTTTTGAAAATCTGCAATAGTCTCATCTATCGCTTCTTTAATGCTTTTTTTGGCTTTTATGTTTAAATCTTGCACCTTGCATCGGACGCGTGGATTTGACTTTATTGTGCGTTTGATTGCCTCTAGCGTTGCGTTATCGACATTTTCTAGCGTGATTGTCATTTTACATTCCTTAAATTTTTAAAAACTCTCGCTATTATAGCTAAACTTTGGCGTTATATATCATTAGACTTTACGCGCTAAGGTCGTAGCAATTCTATGTTTAATAAATCTTAACGACAAATAACCTTAATTTGCTTAAAAAATTTATCATCAATCTTTATCATCTCTTTTATATTCATTCTCTTTATGCAACAACTTGGACTCGCATCGCATACATTATTGCCATATTCATCATCGCCACACCAATAATTATCGCCTTTATTGTCGCAATCTTTGGTGAAATAATGCTTTGCTTTTGCCATATCTTTTTTGATTCTTTTTCCGCCCACAACTTCGCCAAAAAGATAGTTTTCTCCCAAGTAATCACAACCTATGCCCAAAGCACACGCCTTATCATAGTAGTGCAAGGCTTGTTTTTGATTGATAAGTTTTTTGTTTAGTTTATGTTTATCGTATAGCCCCTCATTATAAATCATAGCAAGTTCTTGGCATACAATATAATCATTTATCTTATCGCAACCCGTTTTAAGATAAAAAAGCATAGCTTCAACTTGTCTATCCTCGTTATCTTTGTTATCCACAATGTCCTTTTGTAATAATTGGGCAAGTTCCAAACATTTGCTTGAATCTTCTAATGTTTCACACGCCTTTTTGCCAAATTCTCTTGCCGTATTAAAGTCCTCTTTGCCCTTTTGGGCGTAAAAATACTGCGCCAAAAGATAACAAGCATCAGCGTTACCCAAATCGCAACCCTTTTGCGCTACCTTTTTAAAACGCTCTATATATGTTTCATCGGTGTCTATATCCGCATAAAAATCAGCTAATAGGACGCAACTTTCGCCATCTGTATTATCTGTAATACATCTTTTATCAAGCACAGCTAAAATATTTTCCCTTGCTTTGCACGCGCTTTTTGCATTTATCTGTGTGCAATACTTACTCAAATTACTAATGATTGCCCGAAAATCTCTATCATAAATCTCTATATTTTGGATTTTTTCTGCCACATATTTATTCACAGCATTGTCTAGTTCATCACAAGCAGGTGCAAACTTATCCCATTTACACATTTTGTAAATCTCATCAATATTCCCCGATATATTTTTACCTTCTTTCACATACATCTTTTGAAGTTCTAGGCAAGCTGGCAAAAAATACTCTTTGTCATCTAATTTTCCATTACACGCTTCAAACAAGGCAAGTCTAGCACCAAGAGGCTCTTTTGGCGCAAGGTCTTTTATCTTATCACAAGCCTTTTTATCTTTATTGTTACACGCATAGCCATAGTAGGTAATAGCAAAATCATATTCTTTTTCTCTCTCAAAAATACCGCCAAGCTGGTAGCACACTTCTGCATATCCTCTATCGCATTGAACTTGTAACTCTAGCTTTTGCCAAAATGGCATTCTTTCAGCAGCACAGCCCACAAATCCCACAATACACAAAAATGCTACCAAAAATACCAAGCATAATTTTTTCATTTCTAACCTTTTTAAAAAATTAAACCACGATTCTAGCAAAATTTGGATTTAAAGATTCGTGCCTTTTAGATTTGCTAATGCGTGGGTTTTGTTTGATTCGCGCATTATGGCTTTGACTTCAAATTTTTCTTTATCGCCCTTTTATCAAGTCCCATTTTGGCGTAAAAGAGTGCGACAACTTCTTCGCGGGTTTTTACTTCTATCATTTGCTCTTTTTTGAAATCCCACTTATATCCCGCGCCCGTGCCACGCTCACCACGATTATGCAACTTGCTAAAATCAATCTCGCTAATTTTTTCTAACCGCATATACAAATTATCAGGCGCGACACCGATAAAGCAGATAAAATCGCAATTTGGAGTATTTTTGATATGCTCATTTTGAAATTTATCATTCACATCAAGGCTTGAAGTCTTTACCTCCACGCGAATATCGTTAATCTTTATATCCCAATCGCCCTGGTCGCCGTCTTGATAGGCAAGTGAAATATTGCGCTCTTTGCTAAAAATATCGCGTAAAAGCCGTTCGCCAAAACTCCCGCGCTTATCGATTTGTAAATGGCGAATCCGCGCGTATTTGCTCGTGCTTTTCCATTTTGAAGTGGCATTTACTTCGCGCTCAATCTCGCTAAATACGGCATTTGCAATCTCTAAAATATCCATTACATTAAGCCTTTATCGTAGAATCCTTGCTCAATTAGGGCTTTTTCGATTAACGAAGTGCGCAAATTTAGGCTAGAATTTGTCCCTAAAAAGCTCGTTTGCACCCAATCGATTGATTCTAGCGCGGATTTTACACGCGCCCTCTCTTGCGGATTTTCTCGCAAAATCACAATGCCATAACCGCGCCTATGTGGCAAGGATTCAAAGTCATAGTAGATTTTCATCTGTGGCTTACTAGCGGAGTGAAAGCAAGTGCTAGGCAGGTATAAATCACATTTATAGAGCATTGCTTTATTGCGTGTGCTTGAACTCGTCCCGCCATCGCTAAGAGAGTAGATTTTGATAAAATCTTTGCAGGTTTTATGTGCGCTAGATTCTATATTTAGCGTTTTGTTTGCAAGTAATTTTTTATGCACCCAAATTTGAAAAAGTGTGGCGACTTCGACTTCCTTGCCATTTGGATAGACAAAGCTATTTAGCGGGAGTTTTTCGCTATGGACTAGCTCATAGTCTCTCACGCGCTTTTTTGGGCTTCCCTTGCCATCACTATCAAAAAGCGGAGGCAGGATAAATGCCACAAAATCCGCGCCCTTATCTAAATCACCCGTGCCAAAATCATTAGAATGATTGATAAATCTTAGTGCAAGATTTCCGCGCAGTCCAAAAGGCGGATTGCCTAGCACAATGTATTTTTGGTGTGATTTTGTGTTGCTTTTACATTCAGATTCGCGCTCTTTTGGAGTAAATCCCAAAAAATTTTGGCATAAAATCTCATCATTTTTGTATTCCAAATCAAC
>NZ_JBSIUV010000081.1:0-6560 GCF_053654515.1 Helicobacter sp. T3_23-1059
AGAGTTTGTAAACTCTGCGCGTAAGTTAGATTCTGACAACTCCATAAATTCCCCCTCCCTTGCGGAGGGGGATAAAGGGGGTGGGTATAAAAACGCTTTAACTTCTAAAAATGCGACTTTTGCAAATGCGGAATCTACCCTCCCCCTAGCCTCACTCGTGCTGCGGGAGGGGGAACAAAGCCCTTGTCATACTGAGGCTTTAGCCGAAGTATCTCAAAATAGAGATTTTTCGCCTACGGCTCAAAATGACAAGGAAAAAGATATTTCGGTTTCTGTGAAACCTCAATATGACAATGTGGATTGCCACGATTTTGCTAAGCAAAATCTCGCAATGACGGATAATGCAAATTCTCATTTATCAAGTAATGGGGCGGAAGTATCTTTAGGCGATTTTGTGGGTTGTGAAGTTGGAAGCGAGGGAGTTTGCTTGTCGCAAATGACCGAAGCTGACAACGCACACTCCCGCAAAAGCGACAAAGAGACAACGCCCCCTGATATTATCCTAGATTTTTTCGCAGGAAGTGGCACGACCGCTCACGCCGTTATGGAGCTAAATCGCACAGATAATGGCAATCGCAAGTGCATTTTGGTTACAAATAACGAAATCACTGATATAAATCCAAATGGCATAGCAATCGATGTAACGACAAAACGCCTTAAACGCATAATGAGCGGGGAATGTTACGATGGCAATAAAGACTTTAAATGGCGTGAGAAAAACGCACCATACAAAGATAATTTAGAAGTTTATCAAATCGCAAAGATTAGCAAATATGCGCAAGATTCTACCCACCCCCTAACCCCCTCCGCAAGGGAGGGGGAATCTATGGAATCTCCACGCGCAATGGAGGGGGAGCAAAATGCAGATTCTCGTGCAAATGCAAATTTTCGTGAAAGGGAGGGGGAATTTAGTGGCAATCCGCTTGATTTAATCGATGAATGCGCTTATAATCTGCCCCGCTTTGAATCGATTCACAACAAAGCAAAATGGATAGCGCAAAATTTTGGAATCACGCTAAATACGATTGAATCAGATTCAGAGTATATCAAACGCACCAAAGGCATCACACAAAACACGCAAAATCCACACAACCACAATGCGCAAAATCCACAAAATCCTAACGCGCAAAAATCAAGCGATAAGGGCGAATAATGCTACAAGAAGTCATTGATTTGCAAAATGAAGCGGTTAGCAAACTTTTTGCGTGTGTAAAATCTAAAAAAGAAGTAACGCTCAAAGCTCCCACAGGCAGTGGCAAAACCTATATGATGAGTGATTTTATGAGTCGCGTAATCGCATCTGATAGCAATGTCGTCTTTGTCGTTAGCACACTCTCAAAGGGCGGATTAGGGGAGCAAAATTTTAAGGCATTTTGTCGATTTGCGCGGGAGCGATTTAGCAATCTAAAACCTTTTTTGATTGACTCAAATGATAGCGGGGAGGAAGCATTGCACATTCCCATAGGCTATAATGTCTATGTGTTGCCACGCGATTTGTATAAAGAAAAATCCAAACTCAAACAAGGTGCGTTAGTGAATTTCCTCAAATGGCAAAGCCCGAGTTTAGAGTATGGCACGCAGGGCAAAAAGATTTATCTAATCAAAGATGAATGCCATATCGCTACAAAAAATTTGGATAGTTTGATAATGGATAATAAAGGCAATGGATATTTTGAGAAAGTGATAAATATCTCTGCCACGCCAAAATTAGAGCGCAAACAAACCCCAGATGTCGAAATCACAGAGGAACAAGCAGTAAATGCAAATCTCATAAAAGCCGTGAATCTAAAAAATATCGATGATGAAAGTAGCACAGATGAACTACAAAACGCAATAGGCGAATATGTAAATCTAAAAAAAGCGTATTTGGACGAGCAAAAGGGCGTGGGGCTAAATCTGTGTATGATTATCCAAATCTCAAACAAAGACAAAGCGGACAAAGAAATCGCAATGATAAAAGAAGCCATAAAATCTCATAGCGAGCTAAAATATATGATAATCGTAGATGATACAAACTCCAATAAATGCGAGAGTAACGACAAAATCGCCAAAAATAAACTCCCCGTAAAAAAATGGAAAGAATACGCAAAGGGCAATAACAGCACGATTGACATAATCGTATTTAAAATGGTGATAAGCGAGGGCTGGGATATACCCCGCGCGTGTATGCTCTACCAAATGCGCGACTCTAAAAGCAAACAGCTTGATGAACAAGTCATAGGCCGTGTGCGGCGCAATCCGCGATTGCTAGATTTTGAAAATCTAAATAAAACGCAAAGGGATTTGATAAGCAAAGCGTATATTTATGGTGTGAAGCCAAAAGAATCAAATGCGATAAAAGTGTGGCTAAAATGGGAGATTCACGATGGATTGGTAAAAAATGAGATTATCAAAGAATTTGCCATAAAAGCAACCACGCTAAAGAGTGGCGAGAAATTAGATTTTAGCGCAGTGGAGATTTTGGAGCGTTTGGGTGCAGATTCTAGTGGAATGCGTGGCAAAAAGGATATTTTTACGCTTTATAGAGAATTAGAATCTAATAGCGCGTTAGAAGCGGAGTGCAAGGCGTATGCAGGGAGTGAATCTAGCAAGTGGTATGCGTTTGCAAATAATTTTGCTTTGCTTAAAAACGAGTATGAAAAAGAAGTGTTGGATTATGATAAAAGTGTGGAGATTAGCGAAGTTAGCGGGAATTTGGCGTTGGAGAGTTTTTTCAATGAAAGGGAATATGGATTTGATAAAGAGGCGTTAGAAAATTGGATTTGGCTATGTGATGGTGAGCAATTTGCCTTTGATAGCAGGGCTGAAAAAGAATGGATAAAAATCATAAGAGAAATATACAAAAAAGAACTTATCAAAAGCATAGTGATAAATGGCGAAAAAGTCGCGCTATTTGGCAAAAACTATCCCTATAACTCTGGCATAAAATTTGAATACTATCTAAATGGGCGACATTTTTCTTACCCTGATTTTGTGCTAAAAGATTTTAGCGATAGAATCCATATTTTTGAGGTAAAGAGTGTGGATTCTAGCTTTGGTGATTTTGGTGGCTTGGGCGAATCAAGCGCGTTTGGCGGGGGCGAATACGGGCGCAAAATCGCTGAATTAGCAAAAGTGTATAAAGCGATTTCTAAAAAATTGCCATATCATTTTTGGATACCGATAAAGCAAAAAAACAACGCTTGGAAAGTGCGGTGTTATGCAAATAGCGCAGATAGATTTGGTGGGGAAATTTTTAGCGAGGGAGACATTGCACAAGTAGTGGTAGAAAAAATGAGAAAGTAGAAAATGGGAACGCAAAATTTAGATTTTGCTTTTTGTAGTGGTTTAGCACAAGCCATAAAATCGTGCTTTTGGGTGATGAAAATATGGCTTATGCAAAAATAGCACTAACTAGAAAAAAACTAAAAAACGCCAAAAAACTAGAAAAATTATTCAACGCTATTTTTTAAGCTAGTGTCTAAAAAACTCCACTACTTCGCTTTTTTCTTGTCGCTTTTTGCTGTGTTTTGGCGGATTTGCGCCATAGCCAAGTGAGAGGATTACCGCTACACCAAAGGGCTTTTTCACGCCCAAAAACGCCTCCACTTTATCACGCTCAAACCCGCCAATCGCGCACGAATCAATGCCCTTAAATATCGCGGCGTTCATCATTTGCATTAGCGGGAGGTGGCATTGGGTTTGGCTAAAGTGAAAGATTTGCTCATCGCTCAACGCATCTGCCCAGCCTGTGTAGATTCCCAAAATCTGCTCAAAATGCGCTTCATCTGTGGCAAATCGCCGAACCTGCTTACGCGCAAACTCATCTTTGCTACGCAAATCCATTCGCCCTAAAATCACAATATTATGGCTTGCAGTGGCGACATTTTCTTGGGAGTAGCAGGCTTTTGCTAGCTCTGCGCTATACTCTTTGCTCACCACGACAAACTTCCACGGCTCAAAGCCATAGCCACTGGGTGCTAATCGCCCAGCCTCTAAAATCGCCTCTAAATCTTTACTTGGGATTTCCTTATCGCTAAATTTTTTGCACGCGTGTCGCGCTTGCAAGGATTCTTCAAAAGTCATTTTTGCTCCTTAAAATCAAAATTTTTAAAGAAGCAATGCTAACAAATTCTTAGTAAATATCTTAGTAAATATTTGACAATATCTAAAAACGCAAAATAAAATTATTAGAAATTATTTAGTAGTTAATAATTTTTATTTATTATACTTATCAAGGTTTTGGATTTTGCAAGATTTTTTGCAAAAACAAACCAAAAATCACAACAACTAAAGGAGAAAAAATGGCAGATTTTAGAAATCTAACAACTTCAAGCGGACGCCCTGTGGGCGATAATCAAAATGTGATGAGTGTGGGACCAAAAGGACCGCTTCTTTTGCAAGATTCGTGGTTTTTAGAGAAACTCGCAGCATTTGATAGGGAGAGAATCCCAGAGCGAGTGGTGCACGCACGCGGTAGCGGGGCGCACGGAGTGCTAGAAATCACCAATGACATTAGCGCGTATTCTAAAGCAGAAGTGTTTAAAAAAGGCACGAAAACGCCAATGTTTATAAGATTTTCTACCGTCGCTCCAGAGAGTGGTTCAGCAGATGCGGTGCGCGACCCGCGTGGATTTGCGGTGAAATTTTACACTACGCAGGGGAATTGGGACTTGGTGGGGAATAATACGCCGATTTTCTTTATCCGCGACCCATATAAATTCCCTGATTTTATCCACTCTCAAAAGCGCGATTCACGCACGCATATCCAAAATAGCGAGCGGTGGTGGGACTTTTGGTGTCAAACTCCAGAATCTTTGCACCAAATAACCTACCTTATGGGCGATAGAGGGATACCAGCGAGTTATCGTAATATGAATGGCTATGGAAGCCACACTTTTAGCCTTATCAATGAGAAAAATCAGCGATTTTGGGTGAAGTTTCACTTCCACACAATGCAAGGCATTAAAAACCTCACAAACGAGGAAGCAGAGGCAATTCGCGCAAAAGATATGGATTCTCATCAAAGGGATTTGTTTGAAAGCATTGAGCGAGGGGACTTCCCACGATGGAAACTCTCAATCCAAGTAATGCCAGAATCTGAAGCCAAGACTTATAAATTCCACCCATTTGATGTTACAAAAGTGTGGAGTCATAGGGATTATCCGCTCATTGAAGTAGGCATAATGACGCTAAATAAAAATCCACAAAACTACTTTGCTGAAGTGGAGCAAGCCGCGTTTAATCCCGCAAATATTGTGCCGGGCATTGGCTTTAGCCCTGATAGATTACTTCAAGGGCGATTATTTGCCTATGGCGATACGCAGCGATATAGGCTTGGCGCAAATCATAATCAACTCCCCATAAACGCACCAAAGTCCCCAATGCACTCAACTATAAGAGATGGCTATATGACAAATGGCGCATACAGCGATAGACGCAACTATGAACCAAGCGTTTTGGACGGGTATAAAGATAATTGGAATCTAAAAGAGCCGATTTTAGACCCGCTTCACTTTGAGAATGATAGCAGGCTAGGGCAGTGGGATTATCGCGCGCAAGATAGCGATTATTACACGCAGGCGGGGGATTTGTATCGGCTAATGAGCGCGGAGGAAAAAGAGCGACTTTGCCAAACAATAGCAGGCACGATGAAAGGCATAAATGAAAAAATCATCAAATTGCAGTTAGAGCATTTCACTAAAGCTGATGCAAACTATGGGGCGCGAATTACGGAGTTATTAGCAAAATGAGTAATTATTTAATAGATTCTGCGGATTCGCAGAATCTAGCGCAAAAATCCCAAGATTCTGCGCCAAATATGCCACATTCGCAAAATCTAACCCCGCAAGAATATGCCAAAATGGAGGAATTTGTCAAAATGTCCTTTGATTTTGCACGAAATAATGACGCGGAAAGCCTAAAAATAATGCTTGAAAATGGGCTAAATCCAAATCTCTCAAACCACAAAGGCGACAGCTTACTAATGCTTGCAAGCTATCACAACGCGCTTTTGTGCGTGCGTCTTTTGCTAGATTTTGGTGCGAGTGTCGATAAACCAAATGACAGGGGGCATACGCCACTAGCGGGAGTTTGCTTCAAAGGCTATATAGAAGTGGCGGATTTGCTTCTAAAAGCAGGGGCAAGTCCAAATGGCTGTGATGAAAATAGCACGATAAATGGCACAGGTGATTTTAAAGGAATTGCGCGAAGTAGCGCGATTTTAAGCCCCATAAATACAGCGATAATGTTTCGCCAAAAAGAGATTTTAGCCCTTTTGCTTAGCTATAATTCTAAAAAACTCCCATTATGGAAACGGCTTTTTGCCAAATGTATGCGGTTGTAATGATTTGCAGCAGAATTTGTTTCTTACTTCGCGACTTTTACGCGGTTGCATTCACGGCATAGCATTTGACAATTTTTGCTTTTTGCCCTATGCCGATTTGCTCCTTTGGTTGAATCGTGTGGCATTCGCGCTCTTGTGCCTCTTTTGCTTTGGTGCGTGAAAACTCCATAAACGCATTTTTGCTTTGCAAAATTTTATCGGCAAATCTATCGATATTTTGGGGATTGTGAAGCGA
>NZ_JBSIUV010000082.1:0-6497 GCF_053654515.1 Helicobacter sp. T3_23-1059
TTAGCGTGTATAAGTCGTTTAAATCCTTGCCCTGTAAAATAATTTTATCTTTTTGCCCGCTAAAAACCTCGTAAATTCCGCGTTGTTCATCGTTTAATTCGTTCGGGTTTATTTCATTTATTAGCTTTTGTTGTTCTTTTTCTTGCCTTTGCCCGATTTGTGATATACTTTCATCATCTAGCACTTGGACAGGCTGTTGCCTGTTATTTGCTAGAGATTCTGTTTTTACTTCGTTCCCCCCGCTTTCAATATTGTTTAAATCTTTCAATATTGTTTCTTGTGCTTGCTCGGTGTTGCTTAAAATTTTAGCTATCACTTCTTTTGTGGGATTATTAAAGTTGCCATTTTTTAGCTTAAAATCTAGCGTGCGTCTTAGCTCGCTAATGCTATGACTTTTGCGCAATGCACTTTTTAAGTGAAATCTAACTGCTGCTGCGCTTATTTTTTCATTAAAATTGCTAAAAAATGGGATTTGTGGCATAAGCCTTATAATGCTATCATAAATAAACTTTGCGCGTTGGTATTCAAACCTGCCCTGTGGCGTGGTGGCTATGCCCCCTCCCATTTTTTGCACTATGGCTGGGGCTAGTGTGGCTTGGCTTATGGCATAGTCGTTTTTAAAAAGTGAGTGAAACTCTTTTATAAAATCGATATATTCTTTTGCTTGTGGGGTGCTAAAATCCCCTGCGATAGATTCTAGCCTGCTTAAAAATTCCCCGCTGTTTAGCACTTCTAGCACTTTGTTATCGCCATTTTTTGCGCGAAAAATGGATTTTTCTAGCAAGTGGTTTAGCGTGGCTAGCTCAAATTTGATTTTTTGTTCTTTGGGGAGGTGTGCTGTGAGTTTTGCTAAGTTGCTTGCCTCGCCTTTTTCACCTGCGATTAAAAAATCTAGCATTTTATCTAGGCTTTTTTGGTAGGCTAGATTTGTATCACGGATTTTTAGTCTATCTACATCTTTTAAAATACCTTTCATATTTCCATAATCCAAAAGCGCAGTGTCAAAAAGCTCTCTCATCGCTAGCCCTGCATCACTTTGGCTAAAAATTTCATTTATGCCCTGCTTTATATCATCGCGCATTTGTTTTTCAACTCGGCGGAGTTTTTCGGCAGTAAAATTCATATTTTTGGCGTGCTTGCCCCATTTTTCATTTAGCAAAGATAAAGCGTCTTTTAGGTTATCAAAAGTCCTCTCGCTTCCATTTTCGCCCTGCCCATAGATTTTACCCTCAAGCGTTTTTAAATAATTTAACTCTTTTTCATCTAGCGCGGATTCTTTTAACTCTTTTGTGAGAAAATCATAGTTGCTGCGCGAAACTTTGATTTTTTCGTTTTTAAATAATTCTTGCAACATTTCAAAAGCCTGCGTGTAGGCTTCTTGCGTGCCTTTTTTATAAGCGTTAAACACTTCTGCGATGTCGTTTTGCTTTAAGCCAAATGATTTTAGATGGTTGATTGCGCGGGCGTGTGTTTGGTTTAAAATATCGTGCAGGGATTTTTGGAGGGCTGGGCTAGAGTTTGCCACTTCGACTAAAAAGCCATAAAGACTTCCACTATTATCAGCCCTCATCGCGCTTAGTAGCTCGGTTTGTAGCTCTTTGCCAGCGGGCAGGCTAAAAATATCATAGATTTTTTGCGCGGAGGTGGCTAGATGCGGGTATTTCTCGCCATATTTTTGCATAAAATCATTTAACGCGGTGTTTGATTTTGGGTTTAGCTCTAGTTCTAGCCCAAAATCTTTTATGCCTTTTTTTAGTGCTTCTCGCTCCTCGCTAGGTATCTGCGTATAAAGCATTTTTCGCACACTTTGGGCGTTGCCATCAAATACATTTTTTGCAAATTGCCCCACTAAGCTATATTCCATTATTTTGTTTGTAAAGGCTTTTGTGCCTTTGACTACGCTTGCAAGTCCATCTTTTATCCCCTGTGGTGTGGCGGATTTTACGCCTTTTAGGGCGTATTTTCCCCCTTTTATTACCCCCGCTGCGACAAAATCCCCTGCTATGTTAAAAATCCCCTCGTGCAAGCCGTGTCGTAGATTTTCAGCAAAATTTATTTTGTTTTTGGTATAAATATCTGCAAAAATCCCATCTAGCGTGCCACCTACAAACGCACCTAACGCACCTCCACCGACAATACCATAAAAATTTTTAGTCGTTTTAAAACCTTGTGTAGCACCTGCGATGCTTCCTGCTATGCTAAAAGCATTAGATTTTAATAAGTTGCTAAAATTATCTAAAAAACGGGTATTGACTTGGTATAAATACCCATCTTTTTCAAACATAATATCCCCGCTTTTTTCATCGACAAACCCATCATCAAACCCGCTTAAAAGCGCAACGCCTTTGATTCCCTCATTAAATTTTGCTTTGTCTTTTTCTTTGCCCTCCCCACTGCCAAAAATTAACGCTTTATAATCGCTTTTGTTTTCTAGGGCAAAAATCGCGCTTTGTGCGTAAGCGGGGATAATGTTTTGGGCTTCGTATTTCATAAGCCATTGCTGTTGTTTTTCGGTTTCATTGCCAAATCCAGCCCCTTGCCCCCATTTATCGATATAATCTTTGTCTTGCTCGTTTAAGGCTTCTTTGTTTTTGATTTTGTGATAAATTTTTGCTTCGTTTTTTAGCTCATCATAGGCTAGTTTGCCAGCACTCGTGCCGCTTAAAACGCTATAAATGCTAGTAAGGCTAGAATCTGCGCCGCGCTTTTTTAGCAATTCTTGTGCTTCTTTTGGCAGGGCATCATACTCATAGCCTTGCTCGGCAAATTTTTGTAAGGCTAGATTTGCGCTTTTTTGGTCTTTCTCTGCTTCTTTGCTTCGTAAAAAATCAAGTCCTGTAATATCTGCTAGCGTGTTTGTGCTAAAAAGTTTATTTACTTCTTTTAGAGAATCTAGCTCATCTTGGGTTATTTGACTTCGCTCGTATTTGTAGCGATTTTGCGCTAGCTCTCTTTTGTTGAGCGGTGTTTGTAAATCTATCCATAACGCTCGCGGATTTTGCGCAGACTCTTTTGCTATGCCAGCTAAAATCTCGCTAGATTTTGTGCCGTTTTTTCGCATTTCATTGACTAAATCCCAGCTTATGTTGGTTTTTTGTGTGGCTAAAAAATCTAAGGCTTCATCGGCATTTTCGGCATTTATAGCATTTATCACGCCAGCATTTAAGGCTAGTTTTCTTTGCTTTGTGGTGGCGTAGGGCTTTGGCTCATCTTTTGGCTCGGGCGTTGTCTCGGGCAAGTCGTTTGCTAGAATTTCTTTTGTTTGTGTTTGTGTGTTTTGTGGTGTTTGGCTAGATTCTGCGTTGCCCTCGATTGTTCTTTGATTTTGTGAGGAGAAAATAGCAGTGTTTGAGGGCAACGCAGAATCTAGCTCGCTTGTCGCTATGTGAGGGGATTTTAGCCCTAAATCTTGCGCTTTTGGCATAGGACTTGTATTCCCATTTGCTAGACGCAATTCATCTAGGTTAGAATCTAGGGTGTTTTGTTGATTTCCACGCGGATTTAGCGACATTTTGCCTACCTTAAAAAATATGTAAAAAAATATGCGTGGATTTTAGACAAAAAGCGGGGGTAAAATAAAGGTGGCTAAAAAAGCTAAAAAGGCATTTCTAAATCTCTTGCTTTTTTTTGCAAAAATATCATTAAATCAATGTTTTTGCTCGCTCTTGCCTGTGCTAGTTCTTTTTGTAGTTTTTGTTTTTGCAAAGATTTTAATGCTTGGCTAAAGGCTTTTACTTCGATAATAATGTGTAAATTTTCATCAATTTCTAGCGGGGCTAGTTTTTGTGGATTTTGGCAAAAATCATCATACAAATGCGCTACCTCGCCTAAAATCTCTACGCCCTCGCTTGCGACTATTTCGCGCAGCAAAAACGCCATTTTTTCATCATAAAGCGCGGATTTTAGAATGACTTTTTCTAGGCTTGGGAGTGGGTTTTGTGGGCTTTGTTTTTTGCTTTGTTTGGTGTTTAGGTATTCTTTTGAGATTTTTAGCGCGTGGCTTGCTTGAGCGATTAAATCCATTTTTGTGTAGTAAAGCTCGCATTTTGCAATGACTTCTCTAGCATAATTTAGCACGGCTTCTTTTTGTGTGTTGTTTTGGGCGTTTTTGATTTTGTAGCGTAGCAAAAATTCAAACCCATTCATTTCTTTTAGTTCAACTTTCTCGCCTTTTTCTAGCACTTCGCCAAAATCTTTTACTTCTTCATTTAATGCCCACGCTACTTTTGCATTAAAAAAATTTGCCTTAAAACATAGCTCTAGGCTTCTTTGTGCTGCTTGTCCTCCCGCGCTATCTTTATCAAAGCAAAAAATAATTTCAATTTCAGGTGTTTTTAGTAGCTGGCTTAAATGCGCTAGTGAAAAAGCTGTTCCACAAGTGGCTATGGCGTTTTTTATATCCATTTTATCTAGGGCTAGTGCGTCCATAAAGCCTTCCACGCAAAAAACGCGTTTTTGGCTAAAAATCACGCTTTTTGCGTGCGTGTAGCGATATAAAATTTGTGATTTTTTAAATATTTCACTCTCGCTAGAATTGATATACTTGCCTGCGTTTCTAAAATTTTTATAAGGGTGTGTGCGTGCGCTAAAGCCCGCGATTTTATGTTGAGAATTTCTAAGCGCAAAACTTATTCTCTCGCTTAAAGGCGCATAAAATCCATCGCCATTTTTTGCGTGGCGTAAAAAGCCTAATTCTCGCGCTAAATCAAATTGATTTGTGTCTAGTCTTGCCATTATTTCTTGTGTGCTTGGGATAAAACCGATTTCATAGCGACTAAAATCGCTTTTTTCTAGCCCGCGTTTTATGAGGTATTCTTGGCATTTTTTTGCCATTTCGTTTTTCGGCTCGGCTAGATTTTGGATAAAAATTTCATTTAGAAATTCATTTAGCTCGCTAAATTCTTTGTATTTTGATTTTTTTTCATTTCCTTGCCCTTTGGCATATTCAATGTTTATGCCTTGCAAATTTGCTATGATTTCCACAGATTCGCTAAATTCGCATTTTTTAAACTCTTGGACAAATTTAAATACATCGCCACCTACTCCACAACCAAAACAATGATAAATTTGCTTATTTTGACTTACGACAAATGATGGCGTGTTTTCGGTGTGAAATGGACAGCAGGCTTTAAAATTATCGCCCTTTTTTTGCAGTGGCAAAAAATGCGATATGATTTCGACTATGTCGCTTTTGGCTTTGATAGAATCTATATTTAGGATTTTTGCCATTTTTTACTCCTTAAATATTCACAATTTCAATGTATTTGTCTTTTTTTATGTCGTTATAATCCACCTCATAAACTTTTTCTTGCTCTACAAACGCACTAAAACGACCCTTTTCCTTGCTAAAAGCTAGCTTTTTTTTGTTATGGATTCCTGTTTGTTTGTTTTTATACACAAGCACATTTCTTGCATTTTCGTCCCATTCCTGTCCTTTTTGCTCTAAATCATTTTTATCGGGTGAAAGCATTTCAATTCTAACGCTTATGCTGGCTTCGTGCGCTCCTTTTTTGGAGTTGCTAGGGTTAAATCTATCGCCTTTTGCAGTTTGGATAATCAAACAAACAAAAATATTTAGAGAGTGGCAAAGGCGTGCTAAAATGCTAAATTTTTGGGATTCCTCCTCCTCTATGTTTCGTCCTCCTGTGTTTGTTATACGCATTTGAGAATCGATTAAAAAAAATCTTACCCCCTGTTTTGCAAGATTTTTAATATTTTGGCTTATGTCATTTATGTGGTAGCCATCATTGATGATTATCATATTTTCTAACGGGTAGTTTAAACCGCGTTTTTGGGATTTTGATTTTAAATAGCCCTCGATGGTAAATTCAAAACAAAAAAAGCAAGTTTTATGCTTTTTACTTAAAAATTCTAGCATTTGTAGCCCAAAAGTCGTTTTTCCTGCCTCTGCATCGCCTCCTAAAATCATTAGTTGCCCTAGCTCTAGCCCTCCACGCAAACACTCATCAAAATAAGCTATGCCCGTGCTAAATGATGGCATTTTGGGTTTGCTTTCATACTCTTTTTGCCACGCTTGCGCGGTTTTGTAGTTTTGGTGTGCGATTTCTAGTTTTTGTGCTAGCAGTGATAAATCTAGCACTTCGCCATTTTCACTTGCATTTGCTAACTCTTTGCTTAGGGCTTTTTGTTGTTTTAACTGAAATTCTTGGATAAAAATACTTGCAAAATCACAAAAATTTACATTTGGCGTGCTAGCAAAGAACATATCATAAAAGAAATAGATAATGCAAAAAACGGAGGAAGTGAAAACGAAGTAAGCGTAAGTGAAGTAACAGCGGGGAGGGGCACACCCCATCCGCTTAGTGAAAGTATAGCAAAAAATAATCCAAATTTACACCAAAGCGAACAAAAATTATTAAAAGAAGTTAATGTAAGTGAGCTAAATGACGAACAACGCGGAATTTACGAGGTTTTTAGCGGGCAAAAAGATAAAATTATTTTACAGGGCAAGGATTTAAACGACTTATACACGCTAG
>NZ_JBSIUV010000083.1:0-6349 GCF_053654515.1 Helicobacter sp. T3_23-1059
ATATTTTTTTTTTATAAATTGCCACCCACGCAAATTTATAATAAAATCTGCTTAGCAATCAAAAAATGGCAATATTTTGATGAATTGCCACGCGACTTTTGCCCGCTCACACCTCTTTGCTAGCCATTTTTGCTTGCTTACAACGAAGAAGTTTTTTATTATTTTTGCATTATTGATTAGCTTGCAAGTTTAGGATTAGGCTACGAATTTGCTCGATTTTGTCATATAAATCTTTATCGCTCGCATAATTTATAAACTCCCCTTTAGAATGCTCGCAATAGCATTCTGCATTATCTAGCATAGATTTTATATCAAACTCGCTAGGTTCGTTTGCTAGCAAGGCTTTTGAGACATAGCCACGCACTTCTAGCCCCTCTAAATAAAACTCGCTAAAATCATCTTTGTAGCGTTTCAAACACGATATAATTTCTTTGGCTCTGTATCGGTTAAATTCATTTGAAAAGCTAGGGTGGCTAAAGCAAAATAATAACTTTGGTGGCTTGTAGCTTATGTATAAAATATGTTCTTGCATAGCAAGGGGGAGCGTGGCTTTTAGTTGCTCTAGTTTATAGCGCGTGTAAAATGCCTTGCCTAGCTTTGCATAAGCGGGATTAGCAAAGATTGAGGAGATGATATGTTTGGCTTTTTTGATAGAATCTATGTTGGTAGAATTTATCGCATTTTTTGTGCTAGATTTTGCTTTGAGGGATTTCATTTTGGCTACCTTTTGCGTTTTTATTTGCGTGTTTGCTTGCGCTTTTGTGGATTTTGCCTGCTTGCTTTTTTTATCAGTGGTTGCGGGTTTAAGGGCGACCCTTATTATTTAGAATCTAGTCAAGCTATAAATTTTGATGATTTAGATAATATTTCTACGCGTATGGAATAGCGGGTGGTTAAAAAAACAGATTTTACGCTTTTTTATGCTTTTTTTTCAAAGTATTCTTTGCAAAAAATAGATTTTGTCAAAATCTATGTCGCAAAAGTCATAAAATCTAACGCTATTTTTCCCACGATTTTAGTTGGACTATGTCCTCATAGCTTGTCATATCCACGCTTAAAGGTGTGATAGAGACATAGCCATTTATCACCGCTTCAAAATCACATAGATTCTCGCTTCGTTTTTCCCATTTTATCGGATGTGTGCCTAGCCAATAGTATTCTTTGCCACGCGGATTTTGTGCTTTGCGCACATCATTGCCATAGAGGCGATAGCCTAGCTCGGTGATTTTGTAGCCTTTGGATTTTTTTGCTTTGGGGATATTTACATTTAAAAATCGCCTTTTTGGCAAGCTCAAATGACTAGAATCTGCCAAAATCTCTTTTGCAATTTCATAAGCACATTTTTTTGCTAATTCAAAATCGCAATCTTTTGCCTCCCCCTCTTTATTTACAAGCTGTGAGATCGCCACACTTGGTATGCCAAATATGCTAGCCTCCATAGCCCCAGCCACTGTGCCAGAGTAGGTTACATCTTCGCCCATATTGCACCCGATATTTATGCCTGATATTACTAAATGAGGGGGGTTATGTTTGCCATATAGTGTATTTAGCGCGAGATATACGCAGTCTGATGGCGAGCCATCATCAAGTTTGTAAAGATTGGATTCTACTTCGTGTAGCATTAGTGTTTTTGTGATAGTTAGCCCGTGTCCGCAGGCAGATTTTTCGTTGGCAGGGGCGACTATGACTACGCGTCCTAATGGCTCTAAAGCCTCTTTTAATGCCAAAAGTCCTAATGAATCATAGCCATCATCATTGGTAAGCAAGATTTGTTTTTGTGTCATTTGTATCCTTTTTTGTGTTTAATCTATGTGATTTCTTTGAAAAAATCCTCTAGCAAGTAGCCTAGATTAGATTTTATCCCTAATGGAAAAGAATCTAGTTTAGACTCTAGGCTAGATTTTAGGTTGCCTAGATTTTGCTGTGCGCCATCTAATCCTAGCAGATTTACATAGCTATTTTTTGCGCTATCATTTTGCGTAGTCTTGCCTGCTTTTGCGCTTGTTTGCACGGCATCTATGATGTCATCTCGCACTTGAAAAAATAGTCCTAATTCTAGCCCAAATGATTCTAGCCTAGCGATTAGCTCATTAGAAGCATTAGCGATAATTGCGCCCATTTTTAGGCTTGTAGCGATTAGTTTGGCGGTTTTATGGATATGGATTGTTTGGAGTTTTTCTAGGCTTAAAGATTGATTTTCATAGTGGCAGTCTAATGCCTGCCCGATTATCATTCCGCTTAACCCGCCATTTTGTGCTAACTCGCGTATGAGGGCTACCACCACGCTAGGAGCTAGCACGCAGTTACTAAGCAAGTAAAACGCATAAGTATTTAGCCCATCTCCTACAAGAATCGCTGTAGTCTCATCATAGGTGGTGTGAAGGGTTGGATTCCCCCTGCGAAGTGAGGCATTATCCATACTTGGCAAATCATCGTGGATAAGCGAGTAAGTATGCAGGCATTCTAACGCTAAGGCTGGCAAAAATGCGTTTTTAGTTAGCATAGGGTTTAGCCCATCGACAATCGCTAGCAAAAGATTTGGGCGAAATCGCTTGCCACCATTTAGTAGCATTTCCCAAAAAGCGCGCAAAAAATGCGGGTGAAAATCTGGCAAGCAAAATCTAAGCGAATCTGCGGGGAGGGAATCTTGATTGAAATTTTGTTTATTTTGCGGGCTAAAATCTTGTGAAGTGGATTTTGCAAAAATATCGCTAGGATTTTGGGATTTTAGGAATGTTTCAAAATCACTGATTGCTTTTTGGTAGCTTAAAGCGTGATTGTTTTTTGACATTTTTATCCTTAGATTTTGATGATTTTTCGTAGTTTATGCAGGTTTTAAGCACAGGTTTGAAACATAAATTTTAAACACGGCTTTCAAACAAATATACGCGAGTGATTTTAGCCAAAACTACCTTAAAAGCACAAAAATTTGCAAATCTTAACAAAAAATACAATAATATATCACTTTCACTTAACATAAAAAGGAGCAAAAATGTCAAAATCCAACAAACTTCCACGCGTATCTAAACCAGCAAAACAAAATGCTTTTGCATTGCTATCTTGTTTTACGCTTAGTAGCACCATCATTACCGCGCTAAATGCAGAACCTATCCAAAATCCCATAAATACTATCACACAATCTAGCCACGACATAGAAGCAGAGCAAGCGCTAGAATCTAGCCAAGCCACAAACTACAATGAAAACACCACAAATAGCGAAATCCAAAACAAAAATAGCGACACTGCAAAACAAAACAACGAACCTAACCAAATATCTAAAAAACCAACTTCTATCATACAAAAAGAGGGCTTTAGATTTTATTATACAGGCTGGATTGAGAGCTTTAGCAAAATCGGCTTTAACAACCAAACCAAAGATCCTAACATAGGCAAATATCCCACCGATAGTTTTAGCGCGATGGTTGGTAGCTTTGGATTAGGTGGCGAGTATGATATAGGCATACAAAATCTTAATTTTGGGCTTAGTATCACTGCTGGCGGGCTTGTGTATGATTCTAGTCATAGGGAGTATCCCGGTGGCGAAAAAAGCGTGATGAATGAATACATAGGAATGTGGGAGGGCTATGATTTACAAGGCAGAAGCCAGATAAAGCGACATTACTATGTGGTAAATAATGCTTATTTGGATTATGGGATTTCTTTTGGGAGTGGCAAGGGGCAGGGGTTTTATTTTAAAGGTGGGCGATATGAGTCCAAAGCACAATATATGAGTGGCTACACGCAAGGTTTTGAGCTGGGGTTAAAAACTCGGAATCTTCATTTATGGTGGTTTAGCTCATATGGCAGGGCGTTTGCCTATGGGCAGTGGCTTGTGGATTTTTATTCCCCTCGCGGATATTATGAATCTTATGATAATGACGGCAAAGGTATCGGCAGTTTTAAAAATAACGGAATCCACGCATTTAAAGCGACTTATAGCATTGGCAGGCTTGATATTAGCCCGCAAGTGTATTTTTCTATCGGCACTTACACTGCGCCAATCATCGAGCTAGTCTATGATTCTAATAGGGATTTTAGCGCGAAAGGTTTTCGCTCTCAAACGACTTTACATTTTATGAATCCCATGCATAACTCCCGCGTGGTAGATTCTCCCAATCATTATCGCTACGGGGATTTGGTAGCAAAATCCACGCAAACACTTTATATAAAGCAACGATTTGATTTTAATGAATATAACTTTGGGCTTGGGCTTTATAAAAACTTTGGTAATGCAAATGCGTATATAGGGACGATTGGCAATCCTATAATGCTAGATTTATGGACGACTAGCGCGTATGATTTAGGGCGAAATATCAGCGACATCATTAGCAAAAACGCCATTACGCCATTTGTATTTATCGGTGGAAAACATTTTGATAATAAATTTAGTTGGAATCTTATCGGGCGATACACGGATTCTACGCGAAGTGAGGAGGGTTCTATCGCAGGGGCATTCTCTTATGTCTTTGGTGGAGGGCTAAGCGTGGGAGTGAAGCTAGAATGGCTTAGCGATACGACAAAAGCGGAATACCGTGTAGGCTCAAATGGCAAAGGAAATCAAAATCTAAGCAAAGAAGAAAGCGACAAGATAAACGCGCAATCAATCAAATCCACCCCCAAACGCACCGATGATAGAAGCCATAGCTTTGTGTGGGTAAGGTATGAATTTTAGATTTTTGTTAGCGTGGGATAGATTTTACAATGCGTAAAAAATCGCAAATTTCACATTTATCTTGCAATAAAGATAAATAATGCTACAATTTGAAGTCGGGTAGCACAAACAAAAAAACCAAACAAGGAGATAAAAATGAGCAAAATCCTACTCATAGAAGATGATGTAGAGATACAAAATCTTATCAAAACTTATTTAGAGCAAGCAGGCTTTGAAGTCATCACTACCGCCTTGCCAGATGATGCCCTAGATATCATAAAAGAGCAAAAAAATAGCATTGAGCTAATCATACTTGATTTAGGGCTTCCTCAAATGGACGGCTTAGAGCTATGCAAAAAAATCCGCGCACAATACAAAATCCCTATCATTATTTCCTCAGCTCGCGGGGATATTTACAACAAAATACAAGGCTTTGACAAAGGTGCTGATGACTATCTAGCAAAGCCCTATGAGCCTGTGGAGCTTATCGCTCGCATAAACGCGCTACTTCGCAGGCTAAAGCCAAAAGAAAGCTCTTTTGGTGCGCTACGCATAGACACGCAAAAGCGCGAAGTCCATTTACATAATGAACTTTTAGATTTGACAAATACAGAGTTTGACATACTAGCCCTGCTTATCGAAAACCGCTTGCACCCTATCAGCCGAGAATCTATCGCAAACACGATTTCTACCATACACGATGATTCTAGCCTAAGAAATGTCGATACGCATATCCGCAACCTACGCATAAAGCTAAATGACAATGCCAAAGAACCCAAATTTTTGCAATCTGTGTGGGGGATAGGATACAAATTTTGCCTATAAATTTTTGTAGATTTTAGGTTTATTAAGATTTTGTTTTATTTAAAAATCTAAGTTGTTGTGAAAAATTGTGAAAAATTTGTGGTGGATTTTGTGGCAAATTTTATGGGATTTTTGTAGTAGATTTTGTCTAAGTTTTAGGATTTTTGCATTTTTTTAAGTCGTATATTTTTGCTTTTTGACGATATATCTTTGCACTTTATTAGTAGCAATAAAAACGCAACATAACCAAAAAGGAAGAAAAATGCCCGCAAAAACCTCTGCTAAAAAACCACACTACTTACCACACACCACAAAAAGCCACCACCTTACCAACACTCTAAGCGCGAAGCTAAAACGCCTTATCATCATTCGCCACGCTGATAGTATGGATAGAGAAGTTTTTTTGACTTCTTGCAAAGCAAAAAAAATCCCGCACAATGATATGCTCCGCCCCCTAAGTAAAAAAGGCAAAATCCAAAGCGAAAATATCGCCCTTTTTGTCCAAAAATCCCTACACACGCAGCGAACCCCTATTTCTTGCGTGCTTACTTCCCCTGCAAAACGCACGATTCAAACCATAAAGCCACTCTCAAAAGTGCTAAAAAAAGTGCCTTGCCAGCTATGTGATTTTATCTCGCCAGATTGCGGGATAGAGGGGTATGAAAAAGCCATATATGCAAACGATGAGACAAGCCAAACACTAGTGCTTGTGGGACACGAGCCAGATTTGGGTGATTTTGTCAAATACGCATTGGGGGTGGATTCTTTTGAGGGGGTAGAATTTCCAAAAGGCGTAATTATCGAGCTAAAGAAAAAGCCAAAGGCAAAGCATTTGCAAGCAGGATTTACCCTCTCACTTTTTATCCCACCTAAATATTTGTAAAGGCTCAATTT
>NZ_JBSIUV010000084.1:0-6209 GCF_053654515.1 Helicobacter sp. T3_23-1059
AGAAAGTTGTAAGTTTCTTTTTGTGAAGTTTTTTGCTTATGGAATGTTTTAGAAATATTGTGAGGGTTTTTAATTGTTTTTATGTTTTATAGAAATTTTTAGGAAATATGGTTAGTGAATATGGAGGAATGTTTTTTGAGTTTTTTAAGGAAGTTTTTTAGCATTGTGTATGCGGAATTGTGTGTAGGGCGTATGCGTGCAAAATTGTGCGGAGTTGTATGTAGAGTGTGCGTGTAGAATAGTGCGGAGTGTGTAGTTTGCAGCGTGCGCAAACATTTGTGAGAATTTGTGTTAAAAGAAGTATGAAGTGTATGAAATTTAATATGGCATTTGTGGGGGAAATTAACGCAAAGAAAGAAAATTAGTATGGGGAAAGTTAGCAAACTTTTGTGATTTTAAGTGTATTTATGGTTTGGGAGAATTATTTGTTAAAAGTGCTTTAGAGTATGGGGAGTGTTTGGTTTAAATTCTGTTTTTTTTTTTTTTTGTAGGCTATCGCCTATGTGTAATGCTTTAGACAAATCTTAACAGGTTGTAAGGCATTGTTAGAATCTTAGATTTTACTTTAAGGATTGAAAATGCGAGGATTAAAGGGGTTAAAAAGATTGCTACGAGTAGGATTAGTGGCAGTATGTGTGCTTGGATTTTGGGGGTGTAATGCGAATGAAAATAATGAAAAAAAACACAACAATAGTGAGCCAAAAACCTGTGGAGCAATTTCAAATCCACAACAAGCAATAGCTCTGCAAAATTACAACAGGGCGAATAAGGAACGTAACAAGGCGTGCAGTCTTGCCGAATCAGCAAAAAGCTATTATGAACAATTTATATTAGTGCAATATCAAAAGGCTATGGAAAACACAAAAGAATACAAAGCCTATCAGCAAACAAAACAAGTATACGAAAATACAAAAGAAGCAAAAGCTATGGAGGTGCACGAACTATTAGGGGATAAAACCCCTCCTTGTGGTGCTTGCATAGAGAGATACAGAGATTTTACTTGGGAAGCTATATATGAAGTAATACAAAACACAAAAGAATACCAAATATATCAAATAGCACAGCAAAATTATCATAACACAAAAGAATATAAAGCATACGAAGCGAAGCGAGTAGAATTATGGGAAAAAGATTCCCACATACAAGAATGTTACACAGCAGGGGATGCAGCATATAAAGCTTATGAAACACTATATGAATCATTTTTAACTCATAGGTCTATGTTTGAAGCGGATTTTAATATGTCGGAGGCAAATGCACAAGATAGGGTATTGAAAAATACGCAGGAGGAAAAAGTATGGGACAAAGCATTACGTGCATTAGAAAACACAAAAGAATACAAAGAGTATAAAAAATCAGATAAAGAATCAGAAGAGTATAATTTTGATGAACTCATAAAAAGGGCTTATATACTTAGTGCCACAAAAGAATATAAAGCATACAAAGTGGCAAATGAGGCAATAAATAAAGTCATAGATCAAAAAGGACTATATCTAACCGAGGAGGATTTTTGTTATAATGACTATGCGAGTATAGAGACTGATTCTAACTATAATGAAACCGATGCACAATACGCTGCGGTAAATAAAGACATTCAAGCTATTATCTCATCTATCCAAGTAGCCGCCACCACGCAGGATAATCTAGCCACAAGTCTAAATGGCGATTTTATAATGCGTATCGCAGGGCTTTCGCCATTGCGCTGGATAGCACAGGGAAATGGCGTGCGACTAAGCAAAGACGGAACAATCGATACTCAAAATAACTGCGTGATAATCGATGTAAGCGCACAAATGCTAAATATCGAGATTGCCCCGCTATATAGCTCTCCACTTTGTCAAAAACTCCTAAAAGCCTATCCAAATCCTCTTAGAATCAACTTGCAAGATTCATTGCTTTGATTTTCGCTTAAAATCATAATTTTGGGTTTAGATTTTGTTGTTTGAGTTGGATTTTGCACGCACAAAGAGTGCTATCAAAACAAAGCATACAAATAGCGCATTTAGCCTTATTGAGCTAGTGTTTGTGGATTTCTCTTTTAGGCATTTTGGTTGTGGCTATCCCTAGTTTTTTGCACATAAAAAAGGCTCAACACACCTTAAGCAGATTTTCTCTTATCATTTTTGTGCCAAGATTTTATACAAATCTTGCTTTTAAATTTGGGCATTATACCTAAATTCTGTTTTTTTTTAAGTGAAGCAAAAAATTCTCTTTTTTGTTTTATTTGAATTTGCTTAATCTATGCTTAGCATAGCCCAAAAATTCTCAATACCGTTAATGTGATTTTTGCCTTTTGCAAACTCATTTTTGGAGTGCTTTACACGATAATGTGCCTTTGCTCCTTATACTTGCAGTTGAAAGCGAAGCAAAACACAGGTTTTTTGCCTGCTACTCCCGTATCTTTTGCCACAAACTCGCCTAGTTCCCAAAATCTATATCAAAAGGTTGCTCTCACTCAACCTCAATTTCACCTTGCATTTTGGAAGTTTTTTTACATTCTTTGGCGATTAAGATTTTAATTTGTTTGATAATTTTATTTAGATTTTGGCAAGAATATTTGGGTGAGAAATTTTGCTTAATTTTGCAATTTTTTTAGATTTAATATCAAGCAAAAAAGTTTAAGAATCTATCTTGTTTTTGCCTCTCTAAATTTTTGCAAAGGTTGATTTATGTGTAACGATATACTTTTTTCATCGTGTGAATCATAAACTTAAGATTGCCTTTATGTGAGCTTAAGTTAAATTGATCCTCTTTTTTGTAATCTTTGCGCTTATTTTGATTGAGAGGAGGGTAAATGCAAGGATTACAGAGATTGTTACGAATGAGATTAGTGACGGTGTGGTTAGTTTAATGCGTGTAAGCAATTAGTTAAAAAGCGAAGCGCAGAGGGAAAAGAACAATGCGCTATATGTGTCCTGTGAGTCCTTGTGGCACATTTTCTGCGCTTGGCTACTTGGAAGCCTGCATTCTAAACCTGCGGCTGCTATTATTCTAGGACAACACCAATCTGCAAAGGCGACTAAACACAACTAAGCCAAACTTCAAACGCACTATTTTTTAATAGCCCTAGCCTTTTTTGCTTCGCTTGGTATATCCATTTTTAGCATAAATACCCTCCACAAAAAGCTAACACTAAGCGTCCCAAATAAAATCAAAAAAACCATCTCGCTTTGTGTGTGAATGCTCTCAAACTCCTCCGTGCCTGTGGAAGCTGCCCCCTCTTGTTGCATAGCGATAATTTGATCAGTATAATACATACTAAAAGCAAAAATAAGCACCACGCTAAGTATCCCTATGGCTAGTAAAAATATCGATTTTTTAGACGAAGCATTAAAGAAAAGCAACTCATACACAAGGATAAAAATCGCCACTGCTTTTAGCACGCCATTAAATTTCACAAAAATCTGCGTCATAAGCACGCCAGAGGCATACCTAGTCATATACAAATCCGTAATCCCAGCTTGACTAAGATAGCTAGAAGCGTTAAAAATAACAGGTGCGCTTAAAAACCCGCACGCAAAAATCGCCCCAAGTGTCAGCCCCACTACCCAAAGATAAATACTGCCCATAGCAGAACCCAACATTTTCGTAAAGTTCATATTATTCCTTTTATGGTAAAATCCGCCAAAAACCTCAAAAATGCACGAATAATGCAAGAAACTAAAAAACCAAAATCATAGCAAAAAAGAGTAAAAATGCAGATTTTATTATCCCCTAGTGAATCAAAGCTATCCCCAAAAGAAATTGCCAAAATAGCGATAAATGACGCGCAAAATGACTTACAAAGCAATTTGCAAAATGCCACAAAGAATATCTTAGATGATGACTTTTGGGGTGGAAAAGAAGCGCGAATCAAACATATCAAAGCATATTTGCAAGAATTAACAAAATCTAGCGATGAGCAAATCGCAAAAATCTTTGGCACAAAGCGCGTAGATTTAGATACGCTCGCAGAATGCCTAAACCTAGCAAAAACCCCAAGAATCAACGCAATCAAGCTATATAACGGCGTAGCTTACAAGGCGTTAGATTTTGATAGTTTGGAGGCAAAATCACAGAAGTTTATACTAGAATCTACGCTGATTTTTAGCAATCTTTTTGGGCTAGTGAGAGCAAAAGACGCCCTGCCCTACTATCATCTAAACCAAAATTATCGCTCAAAAGACTTAAATCTAAACTCTCTATATTCTGCGCAAAAAAACGACATAGACGCGTTTTTGGGCTTAGATTTTAGCGATATTCCTAGCACAAAGCAAAATCAAAAAATCATCATCGATTTGCGTGCTAGCGTATATATCAAAGCATATCCGCTTAAAAGAGCGCGTTTTACCCACCCGCATTATATCTTGCCTATCCCAAAAGGCACTTCCCATCAGGCAAAACTTCATCGCGGATTAGCCCTGCGTGAGCTATCAAAAGCCGCAATAAAAGGAAAAAATGCTATCCAAAAAATACTTGATGAAAAGTTTATTTTTGTGGATTAGCTTTTTTACTACAAAGATTTTTTACAACAAATAAAGATAAAAAAATGTCAAAATCTAAAATCCAAAAAAACACTACGCAAACCCCCGTGCAAGTAAAGCAACCAACAAAAAATAGCTTAGCAAAAAATCAAATCTCCCCGCAAATCATATTTGGACCCGTGCTATCCCGCCGATTTGGACGCTCTTTGGGGGTAGATTTATCCCCTAGCACAAAGCAGTGCAATTTTGATTGTGTTTATTGCGAACTATACAAAGCAAAACCTATGGAATCTATGCGCGAAGTTTTTCCTTATCAGCAGATTTTGAGCGAGATAAAAACAGCCCTAAAATCACACCAAGATATTTCCGTGCTTACTTTTACTGCCACAGGCGAGCCTACGCTATATCCGCAACTATATGAGCTTATCACCGCTACAAAGCCACTTTTGCCCCCGCACATAAAGACGCTAATCCTTAGCAATGGCTCAAGATTTTATGAGCAAAAAAAAGCATTGCAACATTTTGATATTGTCAAATTTTCGCTTGATGCTGGGATTTTAAGCGCGTTTAAAAAGATTGATAGACCAAGCAATTTGCTATCGCTAGAAAAAATATTAAAAGGCATAGAGGATTTTAGCGCGGAGTATAGTGGCGAGTTAGTCGCCGAAGTCCTACTCGTAGAGGGGCATAATGATAGCAAGGAAAATCTACGCGCTATTGCAGAGTTTTTGCGCAAAGTCAAAATCTCTCGTGTGGATTTAGGGAGTATCGATAGACCTAGCGCATATCAGGTAAAATCTGTGAGTGAGGAAAAACTACGTTGGGCTAGCAAATTTTTTGCCAATCTAAATCTATCATTGCCAAGACGCGATAAAATCCAAAAAGACAAAATCCAATCTAACGCCACCAATCTAACACAAGATGGCAAAATCTCACCCCCCAAATCTAGTCCAAAATCTAATGCAGATGCTCATTTGACTTTTACTAAAAATGGCGCAAAATCTATGCTAGATTTTGCAAAATCTAGCATAGAAAAACAACGCTATGACAAAAAAAACTATGATAAAGATTCGCTACTAAAGTTTCTATCCACTCGCCCTGTGGAGCAGAGCGAAGCCACAATGCTTTTTAGTCCTAGCACGCTAGAATTGTTAGATTCTTTGCTTTGTAATGGCGAAATTATCCTAAAATCCCAACCACCATATACATTTTACACTACCAAATAGTGAAAATGCCAAAATCACAACCTGCCAAAAATACAACCACATTTTTTGTCATACATACTTTTTGCCTTGCTTGCTTTTTTATTGTTGCTTTTTTATACTTCATTTTTTGTCATACTATTCAATGTTACAAAATTTGCAGTCATTGCGAGCGTGGTTTATGTGCCACGCGCGAAAATCCACGCCATATAATTTGTTGGACTAATAGCGTGTGCGCGAAATATCTCAAAGCATAGCTTCTTTAGAAAATCTCAAAATATAAATAAAGATATTCAGCACTTACGCGCTCAATATGACAAAATTCTTTTATAGATTGCCACGCTTGCCCTGCAATGCTCGCAATGGTAGGATACCCTCCCCCTAACCCCCTCTGCAAGGGAGGGGGAAATAATGCCGTCATTGCGAGCGGATTTGTCAAAATCTGCGTGGCAATCCACAAAATGCAAAAAAATCCAAAAACACAAAAAAACCAACAATCCAAAAACACACAAAAAACAACAATCCAAAACATACTAAAAAAAAC
>NZ_JBSIUV010000085.1:0-5836 GCF_053654515.1 Helicobacter sp. T3_23-1059
ATCTTTGTGTCTAAAGTAGTGGATTTTTTGGTAGGGGATAGAATCCGCATCTATGAGACACATCGTGCCAACCATTTTAAGACGCTCACATTTAATGAACGACCTAAAAGGTTTTTTTGCTTTTTTATTGATTTCATTTAGCCAAAATGTATTTAGCCCTTCAAAACTAGAATCTGTGAGATTTGAGGGGATAAATTTTGGTGCTAAAATGCCTTTTTTGTTTTTTTCAAAAATGATTTTGCCAAGATATAGCGTAGCGGTAAAATCTTTGAAGCGAGATGGTGCAGAACATTTCATACGAAACTTCTCTGCATTGGTAGATAAATTTGGGATAAAATATTTATCATATATCCTATCATCAATGGACAAAATATTACTTTCAATACCTAAATAAATTGTTTTATACTTTACATATTCACTGTCATTAGCACTGCACATAGGCATTTTATTGCCGACCAATAAACTTAAATCAAAAGAAATAGCCATTTATCAACCTTTTATTTTTGTTTTATGCCAAGTCTTTCAATGGCTTTATTTGCCACATATCTAGGGTCGCGCTCATTTGGCTGAATCTCATAGGCATTTTGGTAATTATCGTTATCTTCTCCAACATAGCAATTTACTTTATTTGATTCATTGTTATCGCACAGTTTTTTGTAAGCATTCGTTATTTGATAATTGCCACTAATATAAAAATTAAAAGAATATGCAAGATATTTTAGTAAAGGGCTTTTGTGCTGCTTTTCCTTATAAATTTTTTGAAAAATATATAAATGCCTGCATTCGTGGATAATTGTGCCTATAAGCCCACTAGAATAATTTTCAAATGTTTCTAATGGGTTATTTTGATTTATTTCATTAGTATCGGTAAGTAAAATTTCTGCAATTATTATATTATCAGACAAAGTGATAGCTCTAGAATTTATATTGAAAATAATTGCCCCATTAAGTTGCAATTTAACAAACTTGCATATTTTTTTAATTAAACTTACAACAAATTTTTCTCTTTCATCGTAAAAATCTACCTTACTATTCTCGCGTGTTTTGCCATTTAATTGGGAACTAAATAAACTATACCCATCAAACAAGGGATTACTATAAGCCTCCCTAAATCTAATCTTGCTTTTCAAAATTTCACTCTCATAAGTTTCTTTTTCAAACACTTCCACAACAGCTTTTATATATTTTTGTCTATCTTGTTGATATGCTCCATTATCGCTTATTATATTGTTGATAAAAACTTCATTCCCCAAATCAAACCTATAATAAATATATGCGATTTTTCCTGCAAGCTGAGGGTAGATTCTCAAATAATCAAATATTGCATCGTGGATATAATTTCCATTAGAATCTTTTTTGTCATATCGTTCTTGATTGTTTTGTTTAAGTTTATCTAATTTTGCATTATTCACATTTAAAAAATACACTGCTTCACCTACGTTATAAATATGCTCTAATTTATTCCATTCATTTATATCATTGCTATAAATTATTGTATTGTAAAAATTATTCTGCGTTGTTTGTTGGCTATCTCGCGTGGCTTCTATGACTGCATCATCTTTTTCTATGCCTACTCTAAAACTCATATCAATAATTATATAAGCATCTTGTAAAGTAGGATTTTTCTTGTTTGTATCATAAACAAATACAATAATGTAGTATTTATCAAATGTTTCCTCTGCATCACCTCTTGTGATAGGCAATGAAAATCCTAATTTATTGGTATCAATTATGTTATTTTTTTGAAAAACTCGGACATTATATTGTTTATTTGGCTGTTGATTGCTATCTAATAAAATATGTGTAGTTAAGCTAGTATTTGTATTCTTATTTAGAAAATTTTGCAATTCTGTTTGGCTTTTTATTTCTATAAAACTCCATTTCACATTACCTACTTGACTATCATCGCTCATCACAGCTTCTAGCTCAATATAACTTCCCGGTGCAAATGGTGTTTTGATTGGAAAATTATAATGATATAGGTTGTGGTTTAGATATTGGATTTTTGTTTGTTTGTTCTTAGCAATGTCAATGATTTGTGGTTTCTCTTGTGAAAAATCTACCTCCCATTCTATGTTTTCCATAAACTTTATATAACTTATGGTTGGTTTGCTATATCGTGCTTTTAGTGGTATATTTGTATGATTTGTATGATTGAAAATATATTTTAAATTATGAGGATTGTCATAAAAAAAAAGCAATATATCGTTTTGTATTTGATTATTATTTGTCATAATGATAGAGCTACACGAATTGCTACATTCTTTATCACTATAAATATTTAACGATAAATCTATATTAAATTGCGTGGTGTCAGTATTGTTGGCGTGATTAGAATTTGTGTTGTTTGAATCATTTGACTTGCTATTGCTAGAGTTAGGTTTATTTAAATCATTTGAATTATCGATAGTATTAGTCTTATTAGAATGATTGGATTTGCTAGAATCTTTTGATTTACTAGATTCATATTTTTCTAGCAAATCTTTTATTTCTTGCGCGCTCAAGTAATATTCTCCATCTTTTATAGTATTATTTTCATCTTGATAGCCTTTATCATAGCAGTGAAATAGTGGTTGATGTGTTTTTTTTATTGTGGTGCTATTGTCTTGCGAATGTCTATCAAAGTCATTTGTATAATCAAAGTTTGTAAAGCTAGGCACAAAGTGAGTATAGCCTTTTTGTTGCTCTAATTCCGCTTTTTCTTGCAAAGTTAATGCTTTTCCACTTCTAGCTTCATAGCTTGCTATTTCGTTATTACCTTGCATTATAGCTAGTGTGAATCCATTGAAATACAAATAAATCTTTGCTTTGAAATAAAGTGTGGCAGGACATTTTTGATAATTATTAGGTGTTAGAATCTTATTTGTGGTGTTTTTGGATTGATAAATAGATTTTGTATGTGTTGTATGGGCTAAATGGGCTGAATGTGGATTGTTAGAATGCTTTTGGTTGTTTGAATTGCTAAAGCTATTTGAGTTATTGAGATTGCTTGGATTATTTGGATTATTGGAATAGTTTGGACGATTTGAATTATTAAAGTTGCTTGAATCTATATTATTAGATTCTTGGTTAAATTGTTGATTAGATTCTTGTGAATGTGGTGATTGTATATAGACATTATTAGATTCTTTTGCTAGATAATATGGATTTATTTCATAATCATCATCATTGATAAGTTCTACGCTAAAAAAGTCCCCTCTCTCATTGTGTGGAATCTCAAATACAACTTCGCCATTTGCAGTTGTGATTTTAGAATCATAACATTGTTTAGAATCTATATTTGTGATTTGAATCTCTTTGTTTTTTAGGGGAGTTAGCAAATCATAATCTTTGATGATGAGTTTAAAGGGGAATGTATCTTGTGTGTTCATATTGCTTGCCTTTTTGTTTGGTGTTATTATGTGTGGGTATAACTTGAATGCTTTTGATTGTTTTGGTTTGTTTTAAGTTGTTTGGTTTGTGTGTTTGTTTTGTTTTGGTTTTGGTTATGTTTTGGCTATGTTAGTTGTTGTTTTAACTATTTGAATCCTTTTGTGGTTGTTTTAGTTGCTTGAATTTGTTTGTGTTGTTTTTTGTTGCTTGAATCGTTTGGGCTATTTGAATTATTGAGATTATCGAAATTATCTAAATCATTTGATTTATTTGAATCTATACCTTATTTAAATTTACATTACAGGTTATTTTTATTATTTAGGTTATGTTAGATAAATTGCTTTTATTTAACCTTATTGACTTTGTTTCTTTGTTTGTTTTTTTTGTTTATATGGCAGGTTTATTTTGTTTGTATCGTAGGCTTATTGAAAATTTAGCTATTTTATCAAAATAGTTTTATGATTATTCTAACTTTAAATCTAGTTTTTGCATCATTTCTTTGCTCCAGCCTTTTGGAAGATTGGTAATGCTAGGGTAGATTCTAGGGAAAAATTCGATATATACGCTTTTGTTATCGCTTAATTCAAAATAGTATTTGCCTAGTGGAGAGGGTTTAACTTTTGTAATTTTATTAAATATATCCTCTCGTAAAGAGCAAGGTTCTTTATCATTGCAAAAATCACTCGTGTCGATATTTAGGGGGGTGAATTTATATTGTCGCCCCGAATAATCTAAATTTGAAAAAAAGTTTTGTGGCTTATCTGTATCTTCTTCATCTTCTTCCTCATCTTTTTTATCTTTTTTGATTTCTCTCATCGTTTTATAAACGCCACTATTAAATAATAAATTATTTTTTGCTTGCATTTCTCCTATGTCGCTTTCTATCAAAAACTCTCTCAAACTCCACACTAAATACGCATAAAACAACTCATCATATAATAAGATTTTATGATTTGGTTGATTGGTTTTGGATAGAAAATCAAGAGTAAGCAATACTGCTTGCGTATATGGGGCTTTATGGGCATTACTCCACCATTTAAACATATCTTTTTGCAAGATTCCTTTTGATAATAAATCATCATAGATTTTATCGTGCAAATGATATGCGTTGATTCCATTATTTTTGTTAATAGATTCTATGTAGTTTGCAATAAATTCTGTGTTTTCTTGGTGTAATTGCGTGAAGTATGAGATGATTTGCTCCTTTGTTAAAATGATATTATCTTTGTGCCTAAAGTAGTGGATTTTTTGGTAGGGGATAGCTTTTTCATCTAGGCTACACACATTGCCAACTCTTTTAATATGCTCGCATTTAATGAGCGACCTAAAAGGCTTTTTTGCGTTTTTATTGATTTCATTTAGCCAAAATGTATTTAGCTTCTCAAAGCTAGAATCTGTGAGATTTGAGGGGATAAATTTAGGCGCTAAAATGCCTTTTTTATTTTTCTCAAAAATGATTTTGCCTAGATAAAGCGTAGCGGTAAAATCTTGTAATGGGCTATTTTCATCTACATTCTCTATTTCATCATCATCTAATCCATAATTTATAGGCAATCTATCTTTTATACAAAGTATATTTGTTTGTATGCCTAAATGAATTTCCTGATTTGTCGCATAAAAGCTAAAGGGCAATAAAACTGGCTCTGCATATTCTTCTTCTTCTAAATAATCTATATCTACTTTTTTACCCATTATATTACTCCTTTTTGTGTAGATTTTTAATAATCTGCGTTGCCACATATCGTGGGTCTCGCTCATTTGGTTGAATTTTATAAATATTTTCTTTTTTGCCTATTGCACAACCAATATTTGTAGAGTTATTTTCATTACATATTTTATAAAACTTATCAAATATATTTCCCATACTTTTAATATCGCTATCAATATAAAATCCTTCACTTATTGCAAGATATTTTAATAACGATCCAAAGGTTGCCTGTCCATTTTCTAATGGCTCAGCAATAAATTGCTCTATGTAAAAATGTCTTAATTCGTGAAAAACTGTATCTAAAAGTTGCATAAAAGTAACCTTTTGAGCTAAAAAATCCCTTACTTCGTCATATTTTGGCGAAGGATACTTTTTCAAATCATAGAAATTGTGATTGCCTCGTTTAATATGTAACTTATTGATATAAATTTCTTTATTGACATAATAACCATCTGATATTGTTTTTTGTTTTCTTATCTTGCGTAATGTCTGATTATAAAATTTTACTTTCTCTAGTGGTAACTCAACATCTTTATGATTGCAAATAGTCTTAATTAGTGATTCTATAAATATTTTACGCTGCCTAATGGTGCTTTTTGCCTTACTCTCAATAAATATTTCTTTGTATTGCGCTGAAAAGGTTTTATTATTTGAATCTGGTTTTTGTTTTTCAAATACCTCCACAACCTTATCTATAAAATATTCTCTATCTTTTTGATATTCTCCATTTTTTCCCTCTACACTGCTTATAAAATC
>NZ_JBSIUV010000086.1:0-5524 GCF_053654515.1 Helicobacter sp. T3_23-1059
CACCTTTTTCTTTTAATATTGCTTTAATTCTTTCTTCATAGAATATAAGCATATCAAAATATTGCTCTATTACCATATTTGTGTCATTGTTATTTGTGCCTATATAGTAATCAGTGATTAAATCTTCAATACGATTAAGGCTAAATTCAGTGCCACGAATCGCTAATGTCAATTCTTTAGATTTTTTATGCTGAAATAGTGTAGCAGAGAATCCTGAAGCTGTATTTGGGCAGTGCTTGAGTAAAGTATAGCGTTCAAAAAATCGTTTAGCTTGAGTAATGGAGAAGTCGCCTTTGAGTTCGTGCGTATTAAAGAAAGTGCTATCGCTTGTTTCATAGCCTTTATAATCCATATTCAATATGTCGGTTAATGTTATTGTTGGATTTTTTTCTCTACCAACTTGTTTTGTAGCTTTTGTTTCAAATTCTTTACCCACCAAGTCAAAATATCCATAACTTGCCCAAGCTAGTTCTGCATTATCTTTTAATTTTTCAATTTGTTCTTTATTTGTCATTATTGCTTTCCTTTATTTAATACTTCCTTACAATTAAGCGAACGCTCACGCCATTCTAAGTTATACGAAGCGTAGCTTTCTGTATCTAAATAGTAAGCAAATGTTTTATAGTCTGGGACAATCTCTGCGTTACTGATATTGTTTCTATTGATTATTGAATCTTTTGTATAAAATATGGCAAATGCTTTTGTGCGATAGTTTATAACAACCCAATCAAGATCTGTTCTATATTCAGCTATTTTTTGTAATTTAAACATATTTTTGTTTAATAAATCATAGTTAATTGTATCTAAACTAATCCCATAATATGCAAGAATCTTATTATATTTTTCCTCATTATTTGGCAATTCATTCAGCTTACATAACTTCTTAAACTCCCAATAGCTAGGTTGTAATGGAAAAAGTATATAATATGGTATTATGCCAGAAAAATAACCAGCCATTAGCAATATTACAACTATAAAACCTACGAAAAATTTAAACATAATTTATCCTTTGCCTCTTTAACACTTTGCGCAACATTTTCGTCCAACTTATTACCCAATCAAATGAAAATACCCATAAGCCACTTGTGCCAACTCTGCATTTTCTGTAATTTTTTGTATCTGTTTAATATTATTCATTATTTACCATTTTATTGCAAGAAATTCTTTGATTATCCTTAAAACAAATCGGTTCGTTTGTAGATTTTGGCAATCCACTAAAATACTCGCATTGCATATTTTGCTTAAAATCAAAATCAATTTTCATACTCCCCTCGTTTCCATAAAATGTAGGATAATAAAATATCCAATCTGGTCTAAAATCCATACTTTTTATATTGCCTATCGTAAGGCTAGGGTTTGTATTATCCACCAAATCCAAATATAAATACATTTCTATATCCCACCTATAATTTATCCTATCACTAAAATCAATTTTTTCATCGCCTAATTTTAATCCATAATAAGCTAGAATCTTGCTGTATTTTTCCTCGCTATCTGGTAAAGCTACAACCTTACACATTGATTTAAATACCCAATAATTAGGCTGAATCCACCAATTTGGCATAAATCTTATATAAATACCCAACGGATATGCCATAAACATAAACAAACATATCGCAACGGCAATAATTATAAGTTTTTTGATTTGCATTTACTATGTCCGCCTTTTGAATCTAGATTGTAATTTCATACAAAGTTTGGCTCAAGACAACTTAAGCGGTTGATTTCTTATCATTTTTAGCAAGATTTTATACAAATCTTGCTGTTTAATTTGAGTATTATACCTAAATTCTGTTTCTTTTAAGTGAAGCAAAAAATTCTCTTTTTTGATTCCTCTAAATTTAGCTAATCTATGCTTAGCATAACACCTTCTGCTTGCAGTTGCAAGTGAAATGAAGCAAAAACATTCTCAATGCCATTTATGTGATTTCTACCTTTTGCAAACTCATTTTTTGAGTGTTTGACTCGATAATGTGCCTTTGCACTTTTTGCTTGCAGTTGTAAGCAAAATAAAGCAAAAACACAGGTGTTTTCTTACCTACTACACACCCTCTTTTTCCTCTTACTCTTTTAGCACCCAAAATCTATATTAAAAGGTTGCTTTCATCAATCTCATTTTCACCTTGCTTTTTAGAAGTTTTCTCACATTCTTTGATGATTAAAATGCGGATTTGATTGATGATTTTATTGACGCTTTGGCGAGAAATGTTACTTAATTTTGCAATTTTAACCGCCTCAATATCAAGACAAAAAAGTTTAAGAATCTCTCTTGTTTTTGCCTCACTAATTCTTGAACGAATGATATACTTGTTTTTCATCGTGTGCATCATAACTTAAGACTCCTTTATTTTGTCTTAAGTTGTCTTGAGCCATTTAAAATACGATTTTGAAAAAGCAAAATAATAGGCGCAATATCCTCTATAAAAAGCTCAATAATGACATTTGATATAGCAAATTTATATGTTGAATCTAACCACTCAAAAATATTTACCCCCATTTTAGCACCCTCAAAAAATGCACCAACAGCAAATAGCGGTAAATTTGCCTTAGAAAAAAGATTTTTTATATCAAAGATATTGATAATCCCAAAAAAGAAATTAACAACCTCTTTGTAAATTTGCTTATTGCCGTCATTATAAATGGTTTCTATGTCATTTATCATTTTGCTAAAAGTGCGTTCTATGCTATTTTTGCATTGCTCTTTATGCTCTTTGTTGCCAAAAAAATCCATTTCATCAAACGCACTTATTTTTTCAATGATAGGTTTTTGCAAATGGTTTTTTATGCAATTTGTTAGTGTATCTACATTATTATGCTCTAAAAATTCACTTATTGCCTTTGATAAATTATCTATATCTTTACCGCCTTTTAGCTCTTTGACAAAATTATATAAAATATCATTGATGGCGTTATCGCTTTGTTTTTCATAGATTGTAAGGACGCTTTGTTTTTTTGCAGAATCTCTAAATACGCTATTTTCATCAATGCTACCATAATTATGCACTTCTATTGTCGGTTTACTTGGCTTACTTTGCAATTCTTGCAAGTGTGATATTAGCCATTCATCAAGCGATAGAGTTGCTTTGTTTGCATTATTCACAAAAGAGATTTTGTCAAAATTAGAGCAATGCAGAGATATTGTTTTAGCATTTTTTGTGTGCTTTGTAATTGTTTGTAATAATTCATCTCTGCTATGAATCAGTGATATTTTAGCATTGTTTGGCATTATAGATTCCCTACTCACACTCTTTGCAATATTTTTTCACGATTCGCTCCACTTCGGCGTTGTATTCTTTGGATTCATAGATTTCTATGCAAGGGATTATATGCGTTAAGCTACCAAATCGCATTTCTTTTTTTTGCTTTTCTACATAGTCAGCAAGTTCTCTTTGCGCGTGGTAAAATTTATCATCAAAAATAGGATGAAAGATTCTTGTATAATATCCAACATCGTGCAAACTACTTATAGGTCTGCCGTTGTCAAATTTTTCATCATACAGACAAGAAATTATTCCGTCTTTTTTAAATGCAAGCACTCGCTCATCAAATGAATAACTATCTTTGTATTTATAGTTTGGCTCGGGTTCATATCCTGCTAAATACACACAGAAAATAAACGCTAACAATATAATTTTTTTCATACTTTGATACCTTTATTTTAACTCCCAAAAGAATAATTCTTTTGCTAAAAACTCTACACCATCATCTATGCCACCTAAATAGTTTATATTTCTATCATTTTGCACATCGACAAATTCATCTGTATTCCATGGTGTTGAGTGCCAAAAACTTTTAAGATATTTTTTGTCGCGGAATCTCCCTCCACCAATGGTTACCAAACCTTTAGACTTCAAATCTTTTAATTTTTGCAAAAGTGTTTTATTGCGAGATAATAGGTCATCATACGATTTTATTTCATACAAACTTTCTTTAAATTCTGGTTGTTTCCATTCTTGTAGTAAAAATTCTCTCATATCAATTACTCCTAATATATAAAGCGTTTCCTTTTGTTCTATTGTCGCACCACCAACAGAGCTAAATTCCCTTTTATTGATTGAATGATGCAAAGGCATTCCACCATAATTTAGGGCATAGCTTATTTGTAAAGTGCAGGTATTTCTATAATGCTCTCTATTACCCTCAAAATATCTTAAAGCTTCGCCTCCTGCCTTCTCGTATCTCACTTGTGATACTTTTGTTTTTTCTGCAATTTCACGCGCTTTTTGTATCGCAAACCATTCTTGCTTTCCACTTTTTATAAGTTTATTTTTCTCGTCATTAAAAATAATTTCATAGACTTTGTTAGCTTCATTTTTATCTATTTTATTTATTTCATCATACGCCTTTTTCACGCTTTCCCATTGTGGTCGCTTGATATTTTGTGCTAATCTTTTCTTTTTTTCAGGCATAGATTTCAATCTCCCCTATCGGTATATTTCTGCCATTAAAGACATTTTTTAGCAACGCTTGATTATCGCATATTGTAGCATTTATGATAAACGATTCACTTTGTGTTTTAACTTCAATTTCCATTTGTTCATCATCGTTATATCCCCTCGTAACGATATGCAAATTCATATCACTGCTATGCCTTGAATCATCGCTTTCTAATTTTACCATTTCCTCCCCATAGCTAAAATACATTTCGATGATTTCTTTTTGTGAATCTTGCGTGGATTGTGAATCGCTTGAATTTTCGTTTGATTTTGTGTCATCATCATCTTGTATATTATCATACCACACATCATCTGCCATTATCTTAAAGCTACATACATTTTCATTTTCTAACCAACTATCTAATCCCACTGCAAATACAAAATCCAATTTCTTTGCTTTGGCTGGTGCTAAAAATGCCCTAATGTGAGTGATTGTAATATCATCGCAACTTTCATTTGAATCGCTTGAATCGCTAGAATCTTTTATGTTTTCAAAATCTGCATTATATGCAAATAATGCTTTGTATTTTCCTGCTCCATATTCCTTATACTCATAACTTTTATAAGATTCTTTAAATATTTTAGGTATTTTTGTAGGAATCACAAATATAAGACATAGATGATGAATCCCTAGCATTATATCAACCTGCCTTAAATCATAATATTTGTTAGGGTAGTCTATCACTATTTTATCTTTTAGCTTCGTATTCTCAATGTCTTTAGAAACTTTATCAAAATCTAGCTCTACATTGCTAAAATGCTCATCTTGCGCTTTTTCCTGCAATTTACCATTAAGATAAAATCTAGCTATAAGCACATTATCCTTTTGCCACTCATATTCCTTATAATGCAACCTTAACGGTGGTTTTGTTAGCGTGATATTTGGCTTTATAGCTTCTTTAGATTCTGCGTTATTATTACTTGGCTTTGGGGATTGAATCTTTAGTGTATTTTCTTTTTTGGTGCAAATGATTGGGAATCCTTTATCACTAAATACTCCACTTACACATAAATCCTGCATTATAGGATAATCATCATTATATTTTTTGAGTCCCCTAGCATTTGGTAATATTAAGGCTACTTGAGTG
>NZ_JBSIUV010000087.1:0-5516 GCF_053654515.1 Helicobacter sp. T3_23-1059
AAATCTAAATCAAAAGCCTTAGATTCTATCATTTTAGCATAAGAGAATTTAACAAGCGACTAAAACGGTTGGTGCAACAACTTCTCAAACGGTGGAATTTTAGCATAAGAGAATTTAACAAGCGACTAAAACTAAGAGTTGTTAAAGCTAGTATAGGAATGAATTTTAGCATAAGAGAATTTAACAAGCGACTAAAACTCCGCACAATTTACAAGTTTTCATTTTTGCATTTTAGCATAAGAGAATTTAACAAGCGACTAAAACCGCTAATGCTGTAAGCGCGACTGCGCAAGCATTTTAGCATAAGAGAATTTAACAAGCGACTAAAACGCGGAAAATGTGGTTTTTAGCACAAAAAAAATTTTAGCATAAGAGAATTTAACAAGCGACTAAAACAAGATGCCCACGACTAAGCCAACTGCCACAATTTTAGCATAAGAGAATTTAACAAGCGACTAAAACGCTTGCACATATTGGAATGCAAGAAGTCTAATTTTAGCATAAGAGAATTTAACAAGCGACTAAAACCGCGTCAAGCCCGCTTTCTAATGTTTTGCAATTTTAGCATAAGAGAATTTAACAAGCGACTAAAACACTATAAGTGTTTTATCGCGCCTGTATAATCTAAACTCTTTGTCATAAAAAGAGATTAGATTATACAGGCGCGAAATTTTTAAATTATCAAAATCACTCATCACAATTTGCAACGCACAGCAATCTATAACTACCACAAATAGATTGCCACGATTTTACGATTTCTTAACCAAGTCGCAAAATCTAGTAATGACGGCAATCCTTGTCATAACTAAGCGTAGCGAAGTATCCAAATGATTTTGCAAAATCGTATCTTTTTGTAAAGCACGCTTTTTGTAATTTTGGGCTTAAAAACCCCTAAACCCCACAAAAATATTGTAGTTTAGAGTTGAAAATCCGTCATTGCGAGCGAGCGCGTAAGCGTGGCAATCCACTATTTTTGTCATCGCGAGATTTTGCGTTAGCAAAATCGTGGCAATCTAGTGTAAATTTATTTGTAGAGATATTTCGCTTTCTACGAAAGCTCAATATGACAAAGATTTAGACTCTATGCCAAGAGCAAAAATCTAGCAACGACAAAGAGAAAGACTTCCACGAATTGTGTGGCGATTCTCGCAGTTACAAGGATAAACCCACTCCCTAACCCCCTCGTGCTAAGGGAGGGGGAAAGTGTGGATTCGCCACTTGCAATGGAGGGGAAAATATTTGTCATACTTAAAGAGTGCGTAGAAATCGAAGTATCTCAAGCTATTGATATACACAGAGATATTTCGCTTGCGCTTAGGTATGACAAAAAACTTTAAGACAATAGCAACTTCAATATTGAAAAAATAGATTGCCAATTTTGAGGTGTTTGACAAATGCGAGTTTTTAACTAAAGTCGTAAAAAATCGTAGCAATAAGTGGCAACAAAATGTGGGCTAGTTTTGGATATTTCGGCTATGCTTGAGTATGGCAAGCGGTATTTGAAACACCGCTTGGATAGGTATTTGTGAGGTTTTGTAGTGATTATTTTGTCTCCAAAGTCTTTTTGATAAGCTCTTCGCCTACCAAGTCATAAAACTTAGGATAAATGCTTGTCATAAGCTCCTGCCATTGCTTTTTTTGCGCATCATCAAGCGTGTAGATTTTTAGCTTGTTTGGATTTTTGGATTCATAATCTTTTAGATTTTGGAGTAGGACTGCTTCATCGCGCTCACTTTCCTCACGCTCAAATAGCGTGGCTTCTCTCATCGCTTGATTTACCACTTCTTTTAGCTCCTCTGGCAACTCTTGCCAAAATTTTTCACTTGCGATGACAAGGTAGCCCAAATAGCCGTGATTGCTCATTGTTACGCTTTTTTGGACTTCATAGAAGCGAGAATTATATAGATTTGAGAGGGGATTCTCTGCTGCATCTACTACGCCTGTTTGCAGTGCGCTATACACTTCGCCGAAGTTGATATTTTGGGGGTTTGCGCCCATAGCTTTGACTTGCTCTTCTAGGACTTTGGAGCTCATTATGCGCATCTTTTGTCCTTTGGCATCATCAGGGACAATGATAGGTTTTTTGTTGGTGCTAAATTGTTTGAAACCAGAATCCCAATAATCAAGCGCGATAAAGCCTTTTTTGGCAATGGCTTGCTTTAGGATTTGCCCTACTTCGCCATCCATCACCGCGTGTAGATGGGCATTATCACGGAATATAAAAGGCACATCCCAAAGGTTAAATTCTTTAGCGATTGGCGTAAATTTGGAAAACGCGGGGGCTGCTAGCTGAATATTATTGCGCTTTAGCTCTTGAAACACTTTGTCATCATCGACAAGCTGTGCGCTAGGGAAAACCTCTACTTTTAGCCTGCCATTGCTTAGCTCACCTGCTCTTTTGGCAAACAAATCTGCTGCTTTGCCTTTTGGCGTCCCGCTACTTACGACATGGGCAAATTTTACAGTCCAAACTTTATTTGGGTCGTTTTTGGACTGCTCTTTGTCCCCGCAAGCTGTCAAAATAGAAGCGATAAATGCACCACCCAAGACACTAGCTATCAATGCTTTTTTGCTCACATTAAAAGCGCGAAATCGTTTGCCCACGCTAAAAAAGTGAGATTTTTTTGTTTTGCTGTCCTTATTCATTGTTTCTCCTTTTGGACTTTTTAGATTTTGCTTTAGCGTCCTGCAAAAAGCACTAGATTCTACCTAAAATCTTTTAATTGCTAGAGATTTTTGACATTTTCTTAAATTTTTTTTTAAATGAGGTAATGTTTAATCGTAAGGATAAATTTTTAAGAAACATTTTTAACAAAAAGGCTTGCAAAAAAGCCTTTTTGTTTTGAAGATTTGTAAGTAGGGCAAATAGGCTATTATTTATCGTTTTTGATAGCTAAGATTTTATCTGCAAACGCGCTATATGCTTCGGCTAAGACTTCTGCGTATTCATTGTCAAATTCTGTCAAAATCCACTCCATTTTTTCTTTATACACGGATTTTTGAGCGTCTTTAGTTTTTAACTCGGTTTTGGCATTTTGCAGTCTTGTCAAAAATGAGCTAGAGATTTTGTTTAGGTTTGCCTCAAATGTGTTGATTTCATTTGCAAGCCCACGAGATTTTGCGCTATCTATGGTGTTTTGGCGTATTTCTTGCATATTTTTATCGTGCCATTTACTTATCTCACTCATATTTTCGTTTTTTTCTCTAAACTTATTATAAAAATGCTCATAGCCACTGCTTGTGAGATATTCGGTTTTTGACTTGTTTTTTTGCTCCGCTTTTAATATCACTTTTAGAATCGTATCTAGCGATTCGATTCTTGATTTAAAAGCATTTTGTATCTCGTGCATTTGCTTTGTAAGTTGATGGGATTGCTCATTTTCTGCGGGAGCAGGCTTTGCTATTAGCATCACTTGCCATAGCGACACGCATACAAACGCACCGATAACCACCCCAAGTAAAGACTTTTTCATTTTGACTCCTTTTGTTTGATTTTGTCTTTGATAAGATTTTGCAAAAGACTTTTTATAAATCAAGCAAATATATTGCCAAAAGCCATTTACAAATCTACATTTATAATTTTGCAACACTTGTGCTAATCGCTTTTAAAGTTGCGATAAATCGTGCAGTATAAGCCTAGATTCTAGCATTTTTCTCCAAAAATATATAAATATTTAAGTCCGTATCAAACAATGCAAAAAATGTGTGAGAAAAAATGCAATAAAAGAGAATCTATAAAAACACACAATATTAAAAACACGCAGGGGAAATAATGCTTTGAGAGGGCATTTTGAAAGAAATTGAGCGAGTAAAATATATGGGATAAAAAATAAAAGATAAAAACTCGCTACAAAAGGATTTTGTTTGTCAAAACAAAATCCAAAATATAGCGATTCTAAAACGATTAAAAAACAAGAACAATCAAGGCGCAAAATCGCTAATACAAGGCGATTTATAGCCTAGATTCATATCTTCTTAGCATATATAGTCGCTTTAGCATTTTTTTCTTAGCGTTGATTTTTTGTTTTTTGCGTTTTTCTGTCTTGCTTTCAAAAAACCTGCGCGCTCTGCATTCTGTAACGACTAGATTTCTATCGGTTTGTTTTTTGAATTTGCGATAGGCTTCATCGAAACTCTCGCCTTCTTTGACTTTGATACCGGGCATTTGCCTCACCACCTTTCCGTTTTAGATTTTGGATTTTGCTTGCTTGTATGCTTGCTTTAAAAATCCAAAAAACTTAGATAAGCCCGAGATTTTAGCAAAAATCGCATAAATTTCAACTAAATTTTACGCAATCTTAGATACAATTTGCGCTTGCTTATTTTTGGGTTTTACGCAAAATCGCTCAAAAATCTATCGCAAAAACGCCACAAAAAAATGATTTATAAGTGCTCGTAGCTCAGCTGAATAGAGCAACAGGTTGCGGTCCTGTAGGTCGGGGGTTTGAATCCCTCCGAGCACACCATTTTCACGCTTTTACCTAACTGCTAGTATCTTAAATTTGACACAAACAACTTAAAAAAATATAGATTCTACCAAAATCACAAAACACCAAAATCTAAAACCACAAAAAGGCATAAAATGCAAGAGAAAAAATCCGTAGGAATCATAGGCTTAGGGCTTATCGGTGGCTCTATGGGGCTAGCTTTGCGCGAGCTAAATGAGAGCAAAAATGCCCCTATGACTTTTAGTCGCATTTTTGGCTATGATACCAATCCTTTGCATTCACAGCAGGCATTATCTCTTGGGCTTGTCGATGAATGTGTGGAGTTTGAGGCGATAGAGCAGTGCGATGTAGTATTTTTAGCCACGCCACTTGAGGCGATTATAGAGACTTTGGAGAAGTTTAAACATATCAAAAATGATTGCACGATTATTGATTTGGGCGGGGCAAAGCAAAAAATCATCGCTTCGATTCCGCCCAAAATCCGCAAAAACTTTGTCGCTGCACATCCTATGAGTGGGACGGAAAATTTTGGTCCAAATGCCGCTATCAAAGGGCTTTTTTATAACAAAATCGTAATCATAGCCGATGAGGAACATAGTGGAAAATCCCAACTCGCCATAGCTAAACAAATCTTTATTTCTATTGGTATGAGGATTATCAAAATGAGCGCGAAAGCCCACGACAAGCACACTGCCTACATATCTCATCTCCCTCATATCATCTCTTTTGCGTTAGCAAACACCGTCCTAGCCCAAGAAGAGCCACAAAATATTTTAGCCCTAATCGGTGGAGGGTTTAAAGATATGAGTAGAATCGCAAAAAGCTCGCCCATAATGTGGCGTGATGTGTTTGCCCAAAACAAAGACAACCTACTAGAATCTATCGAATCTTTTGGCAAAGAAATGCTATATGCCAAAACGCTAGTCAAAGAAGAAAAATGGGAAGAGCTAGTAGAGTGGATGGGCAGGGCAAATTCTTTGCATAATTTTATGTGAGTTTTTGCTTTTACTACAAGTTGTTGCCATAGATTTTGATAAACAAAAAACGACAAAAAGCTAAATATTCAAT
>NZ_JBSIUV010000088.1:0-5365 GCF_053654515.1 Helicobacter sp. T3_23-1059
AAACTTTATCTACATTGATGATATAAGCGTAGATGAAGTCATCACAGGCGCATTTTCGAGAGACAACGCGCTTCAACAAATCGCAAATTTCAAAGAGTTTCTCACAACGCACAAAGACGAGCTAGAAGCCCTGCAAATCATCTACGCACAAAGCTATGCCAAAAGGCATTTGACGCGAAATTTCATAAACGAGCTACACGAGAAGCTAAGATTTGCAGGGCTAGGGATTGCAAATCTATGGAATGCCTACGCACTCACGCAAAAAGGACGCATAAAACCCCTAAAAAATGCCGAATCAAAACTTACAAATCTCATTCAGCTTGTGCGATTTGAGCTAGGATTTGATAGTGAGTTGCGAGATTTTGGCGGTGTGGCAAATTCGCGCTTTGATCTTTTCAAAGGACGGCAAATCAAAAAGGGCATAGAGTTTAGCGCGGAGCAACTAGATTTTCTAACCCACATAAAAGACTATATTATCGCAAATGCTTATTTAGCAAGTGATGATTTGCAAGGGCTAAATGATGCTTGTGGCGACACAAACGGAATCTTTGTGGCAAAAGCCCTTTTTGGCGAAAACTTCGTCCCATTGCTTGATGAGCTAAATTTCGCACTTATCGCGGGACTAAAAGCGAGTTAGATTAAATTTTTTAAGATAGATTGTATTAAGGGAAGTTGTGTATAATTGCAAGACAAAACTAAGATTGTTAAGGGGACAATATGGACACCTATGCTAGTCTTATGGGATTGGCTACTAACTTTTACAAAAGCAAGAAAAATGCAGTAGAGCTGATATTGCGTGAGGCTATTTCTAATGCTATTCACGCTTGTATTTTGGAGCATAGACAACAAAATCAAAGATATTTACCTAAGATTTACATTCATATCAATTCGCAAAATAATAGTATTAAAATTATAGACAATGGCATAGGTTTTTCAGAATCTGATAAGAAAATCTTTTTTGATATAGCACAATCAAACTCACTAAAACAAGAAAATAGTTTGCCAAGCAAGGGTTTAGGCAGATTAGTATTTGTCTATTTTGGTAAAAATATATCTTTTAGCACAGCACACAACAAACAATCTTTTTCTTTTATATATCCACCAGAGATTGATTTATTTACGACAATTAACGAGCAACACCAAAATACAAGCAACCCAAATGGCACGACTTTAAATTTAAATGTCGATGAAAACTATATGGAAACTTTTATTAAAAAATTTAAAGTTATTGATGATTTTGAGGAATGGATTTTGGATAATTTTGCATTTTTGCTCTATGATTTTAATGATTTAAAAATTCACATTGATATAGACAATAATGCAAAAAATATAGAAATATCCAAAATTAACAAAAAAGAATTTTCTATCCAAATAAACAACCAACAATACAATTTAGAAATTCTTATCGTAGATTCTAATGCAAATTTGGATATAAAATTAGTTGCCCATAAACTTCTCATTGATAAAAGGGTAAAATATGACAGAACGATTAAAGGGTTAAAGAAAAAAGTTTATATAGCTTCACCATTATTAGATGATAGAATCACACCCGATGGATTAAATGCAGAAATAGATGATATTAAGCAAGATTTAGAGCAAGAAATAACAAAAATTTTGGATATTGAATTTGCGGAACTCATATCAAAGCAACGAGAGGAATCGTGTAACAATTTAAGCAACACTAAAAACGAACTCCCATTTTTAGCGGAATTTATGCCTAGCTTTGATTCTGTTACAGGACATAAGATTCAGCAAAAAAGAGATTTTATCCAAGAGGCAATAAAAGAAAAAGCAGATTTAGAACAAAAGTTTTGGGAATCAGATGATAGCCAACTAGACACTAGATTGCAAAAATCCGCTTTATATCTCTATGTCAAACACAGAGAAAGAGTTTTGGCTTTGTTAGAAAAAATGATGGGAGATTCTAGCTTTAAAGAAGATGATTTTCATCAACTGCTAACAGATAGAAAGTGTGAAAATTTAGAAGTGGCAAACCATAATTTATGGCTATTAGATGATAAGTTTTCATATTTCTTTGAAGCGCATAATGCACAAAGTGGCGAATCTAATGTAGATATTGAATTTTATCTAAATCCATTTATCAATGATGAGGGCGAACCAACACATATCGTTTTAGTGGAATTAAAGCGATTAACAAAAGCGCATAATGCTGGGGAAATGATAGAACAGCTTAAAAAATATGCTACCCAAATTTACAAAAATGCCAAAACCAAAGGTGGAGTAAATATACAAGTAGAGAAGTGTCAATTTTTTGGTTATATCATCGCAGATATTAACGACATTAAAAAAGAGGAAAATTCGCAAGATGAAGGTAAATTTAAACCTATACCCTACACAGAATCTAGTTTTGAAGGCATTGTATCTTTTATGTCTCCAAAAGATAGTAGAATCCCACTAAATATTACTTTGTTATCCGCACAAGATTTGTTAAAAATAGCTAAATTGCGAAACAAAACTTTATTTGAAATTTTAAATATGACTAATCCTAAAATAGACGAAAACGAACAAAATAATGCCAACTAGCGAATTTAAAAATTTACCAAAGAATTGGCAAATTAAAGAATTGGGGGAAGTTTGCGTATCCACAAGTTCAAATATCACATTCAAAAACATACAAGATAAAAAAGGCGATTATCCCATTTATGGTGCAAGTGGCGTTGTCGCGTATGTGGATTTTTACACAAAAGAAAACGAATCTTTGGGAATCGTAAAAGACGGCGCAGGTATAGGGCGTGTGTTTTTGTTGCCACCAAAAGCGTCTGTTATCGGCACTTTGCATTATATTGAAAATGGCTATGATTTAAATTTAAAGTATTTATTCTACTTTTTGCAAAGCATAAATTTAGCGCGATATATCACAGGCTCGGCAATCCCACATATTTATTTTAGAGATTGGAAAAAAGAGCAAATCCCACTGCCGCCACTTGAGATTCAAAAGCGCATTGTGGCAAGGCTTGATGAAGCATTTGCGCGAATCGATAATGGCACAAAACACCTAAAATCCGCCCAAAATAATATCGCCAAATACAAGCAAAGCCTACTTAAATCCGCATTCAACGGCACATTGACAAACGAGCCGTCATTGCGATGGAGCAAAGCGACCGAAGCAATCCACTCTCATCGTCATTGCGAGTCCTTGCGACAGCAAGGCGAAGCAATCCACGAATCAAAAATAGATTGCCACGATTTGACTTCGTCAAATCTCGCAATGACAGACAAAAATTCCCCCTCCCTTGCGGAGGGGGCTAGGGGGTGGATAGATTCTCGCAATAGCGAAACTCCAAATCTCCCGCAAGGCTGGACTATCAAAACACTTGGGGAACTTACTTCTATTCTTGGTGATGGATTGCACGGAACACCAAAATATGATGAAAGTGGTGAATTTTATTTTATAAATGGCAACAATTTAGACTTTAATAAAATTTGCATAAAAGCTAATACTAAAAAAGTTGGATATGAAGAATTTTTAAAATACAAAAAGCAATTAAATGAAAATACAATTTTTGTATCAATCAATGGAACACTAGGAAATACAGCAACTTATAATAATGAAAATATCATTCTTGGAAAAAGTGTTTGCTATTTTAATGTTAATTCAAACTTGGATAAATATTTCATATTGTATTTTTTACAGACTATTTCTTTTAATATTTATGCAAATAAAAATGCAACAGGAAGCACGATTAAAAATTTATCTTTAAAAGCTATGAGAAATTTGCCTATCCCACTACCGCCACTAAAAACCCAAAAGCAAATCGTAGCGGTTTTAGAAAAGCATTTTAGTAGCGCGGATAAAACAAGCGCGTTTATAGACTCCACACTAAAAAACGCAAAGCAACTAAAATCAAGCCTACTCAAATCCGCCTTTGAGGGTAAGCTGGTGCAATAAATTGTCATAATGAGGCGTTAGCCGAAGTATCTCAAAAATCAAAATAATAGAGATTTTTCGCCTACGGCTCAAAATGACAAAAATAGCCGTCATTGCGAGATTCACGCAGTGAATCGTGGCAATTTATCAAATCAACAAATGGATTACCACGAAGTCGTGCCAACTTCTCGCAATGACAGAATGGATAGGACAAATTAGTGAATATGTTAAAAAAATTTGATTCTTTTAACATAACTAGCTATAATGTTAAAAATTTTACGATTTTTTAACATATCAAAACAAAGTAGCTGTAATGAGAGAATTTATCCCTGATGAGCTTCCGCTAGATATTCACATAAGCGAGGCTATATATAAGCTAATTATATCGGCGTATAGGGCTTTGGGCGATTTAAATAAGGTTGCAGGGACTATTCCTAGCAATGATTTGCTGATAAATGCGCTTATTTTGCAAGAAGCAAAAGATTCTAGCGAAATAGAAAATATCATTACCACGCACGATGAGCTATTTTTGGCAAGTGTCGATGATAGCAAAATGACACAGGCGACAAAGGAAGTGCGGGATTATGCAAAGGCTTTGAATATAGGATTTTGGCTTATTGATAGAAATAAGCTATTTATAAATTCGCATATTTTAACGATTCAAAAAAAGCTAGTGCGCAATAACGCAGGATTTAGAAAACAAAGTGGCACAATGCTAAAAAATCCAGCCACAGATGAAATAAAGCATATACCACCACAAAATTACGATGACATAGTGCGCTTAATGGGGAATTTAGAAAAATATATCAATGATGATAGTTTGCAAGATTTTGACCCACTTGTAAAAATGGCAATTATTCATTATCAATTTGAGAGCATACATCCATTTTATGATGGCAATGGCAGAAGTGGGCGGATTATCAATGTGCTTTATCTTGTATATAAGGGAATTTTGGACTTACCTATACTCTACCTTAGTGGCTATATCGTGCGACATAAGGCAAGGTATTATGAGCTACTCCAAAAAGTGCGTGATGATGGAGTGTGGGAAGAGTGGATAAGCTATATGCTTGTAGGTGTAGAACAAACAGCAAGAGCAACTATTGAGACGATAAAATCTATCCAAAATCTTATGCAACACACAAAAGATTTATTAAAAAATCAAACGGATTTTTATACAAAAGACTTGCTAGAAGCATTATTTATCCACCCATATACACGGATAGATTTTATAAGTCAAAAGCTAAATATCACAAGGCAAACAGCTTCAAAATACCTTAAAATTTGTGAGGGGCTAAAAATCGTGCAGTGCGTGAAAATTGGCAAAAATCATTATTATATCAATGTGGAACTTTGTGATATTTTTAGGAAAGGAATATGTTAAATTTTGGCTTAGATTTTAACATATTGAAAAAATGTGTTAAAAATTTGCTAGATTTTTAACACGATAGAATTTAATCTCAACAAACGGAGGCA
>NZ_JBSIUV010000089.1:0-4982 GCF_053654515.1 Helicobacter sp. T3_23-1059
CTTACTTCATTTAAAAGAAACAGAATTTAGGTATAATACTCAAATTAAACAGCAAGATTTGTATAAAATCTTACTAAAAATGATAAGAAATAATCCGCTTAAGTTAAATTGAGCCAATCTAAAATCACAGATTCACGCGAATCTTGCAAATCCATTATGCGTTTAATTAAAAATGCTCTCATCTAAATTTTTAAGCTCTTTTGGACTATACTTTTTTATCTTGCAACTCACACTTGCGCACTTATCTATCCCAGATTCATAACGGCACGAGTTTTCGCAATCCTTAGTAAAGTAGTGCTTTGCTTTGGCTAAATCCCGCCCTACATCTTTGCCGCCCACATAGCCTCCCCAAAGATACATTTGTCCTAAACGCATACAATCCACACCCAAAGCACACGCCTTATCATAATAATGCAAGGCTTGTTTTTGGTTGATGAGTTCAGGCATATCATAACTCACATAATACGATTCCCTGTCATCATCATAAGCTTTGGCAAATTTGTAGCACACCACGCCACTTTGCAAATCATCACAACCCGCCTTAAAATACTCAAGCATAGTTTGCCTTCGCTCCTCTTTGTCGTCTCTATCATCAAGTGTGGCTTCTATACGCGCCAAAGTAGCGAGATAATCAGCGTCTTTTATGTTAAATTTGCCTTGAATTTTGGCATCTTTTAGCACTAAATGGAGTGTCTTGCCAAATTCCCTTGCCACCGCATAATCTTGCATAGGTTTATAAAAATAATAAAAAGCCGCCCCTTGCATACAGCTTTCGACATTGCCTAAATCGCAAGCCTTTTGCGCTAGGGCTTGAAATTTGGGTGCATAGATTTTATCAACCTCTCTATCGTATTTTCGCACATCTTCTATGTAGTCATTACTCCAACTCACCAACAAGCCATAGTAAAAAGAAGTAAGCATAGCACAGCTTTTGGCGTCATTTATTTGGCAGTCATTTTCGTATTCGCCGATAATTTCATCGCGTGCTGATGATGCCATTTGCAAGATTTTCGGACTTAAAGAACCTGTTTGGTAAGAGAGTAAATCCAACTTTTCAACATAATACGAGCCTTTTTCCTCTTTTGGCAATGCTAACACCGCTCGGATATATCGCTGTGCTATTTTGTCGTGCTCATCGCAAGATTGGGGAACAATATAACTAAATCTATTACACATACCCCGAAAATCGCGCATAAAATCCCACAAATCGCTAGGCGATGGCTTATTTAGCTCACTCAACTCTATCTTTTTTAGCTCAAAACAAGCGACTTCCTTGCCTGATTCGCATAAATGTTGTAACAATTCTTTACTTTTTTGCCTTGCCGATTCGTTATAAGTTGTCGTTTCGCTTTGCGTTGCTGATTCGCTATGACACGCGCTACATACAATCGCTACAAACGCTAATCCTAAAATCTTGCTTAATGTTTGCATTTCTTACGCTCCGTTTAAAATTTACATTTTAAAAGCGTGATTGTAGCGAAAAATTTATGTGCTTTAGATTCGCAGGGGTTTGAATCAAAAATGCGTTTAGATTCGCACCACATTCACGCAAATCTAAAATCACAGATTCGCACGATAGATTTGCCAAAATCGCATTTATGGCAAAATCACAATCTTTGTGCCGATTTTGACATTGTCATACAATTCTTTGATTTCATCATTTAGCACCGCAATACAGCCATCACTCCAATCACCCGCAACATAGCTTAACTTACCCAAAAATCCAAGTCCATTTGGCAACCCGTGAATCTTTATATCCCCACCAGCACTCACGCCACGCGCCTTTGCCTGTGCTAAATCCGCGCTATTTGGATAAGAAATGCCAAGATTGAGAAAAAAACGCGATTTTGGATTTTTGCTATCGATGAGATACTCTCCCTCAGGCGTCTTGCTATCGCCCTCTTGCGTTTTGTGTCCTTGTGGATTGCCACCTAGTGCGATATGATAGGTTTTGGCGACATAGATTGTGCCGTCTAAATCTTTTGCTAACACTTTTAGCGTCCGTGCGCTTTTTTCGACAAGCAATAAATCGATTGCATTGCCTTTAAGCGCGGAATCTAGCGAATGCGAATCGCTAGGATTTATGCTTGAAATTTTCGCGCTTATCACAGCACCCAAAATCACAGCAACCGCCACGACAATTAAAATTGCTACACTTAACTTTTTTATTTTATGCACTCCCATTTTATAGTTCATTCACCAAAATCAATCTGTGATTTATGGATAAATCCCGCTTTTGCGTCCTTTGTCTTGCGCGTATTTGGCGGGAAATAAATCACTTTATGCCATTTTATTTCTTTATCATACATATCAATCAATCCTAGCAAACGCGTTTGTGGGAATTTTATTACCAAACTATCACTAAAATCTTTTTTGTAGATTCGCGTTATAACCTTGCCATTTGGCGAATCACGCAGATTTACAAAATCATCGTTTGTTTTAAGTGTCAATGGGCGCACCCCCTGTTCAGCATCTTCTACCAAATATGATTCTGCATCTTTATCCATTTTTTCGCTTAATTTTTTGATAAATTTAACATTATCAGCGACAAGATAGCTTCCACCGCTACACGCTGAATTATCTACTATCAAAGCTATATCTTGCTGTTGAATGCTCCAAACATCGCTTATATATCCGCTCATATTTGCCACTTCAAACTCCACTTCATATTTCACCTCCCCAGCAAATCCATCAAGTAGCCATTTGGGAATCTTTGCTAATACTTCTTTTTGATTGCGCGAAGTGGGCTTTATCTGCAAATACTTGCCGTTCAAAAAATCCATTTCAGTTGTGGGCAAATCCTTATTTTCAAACCAAGTATAAAAAAAAGTATCACAAGCAAAACCACCATAATTTGTCTCAATAGTCAGTGTGCCTTTTAGCTTAATGGGTGCTTTTAGGCGATAGGGACAAAATCTCTCGGCTTCATTGTCAAAGCAAGTCCATTGTGCGACTTTTTGCCCCTTGTCATTTGTGCTAATTCTATACCACAAAGGCATAAAGTGCTTTTTGGCAAAGGCACTATTTTTGGGTGTAGTGCCAGATGAATAGCATTCATCGCAGTTATATACGCTACCTGTCAAAAAATCTAACCAATATTTATTTTCCTCTTTTTTGATTTGCTCTAATCTCTCTAGGCTAAATTCCTCTGCCACTGCCATATTTGCCAAAAAGCAAAGGCAGATAATCGCTAATATTTTGACTAAATCTTTCATTTCTTACGCTCCGTTTAAAATTTAAATTCTAAAAACGCGATTGTAGCGAAAAATTTATGCGTTTTTGATTTGCGTGGTTTTTGAGATTCGCACCACATTCACGCAAAATCTAAAATCACAGATTCACGCGCGAGTCAATCATCAACGCCTTCACAACCATCAGAATCTCTATCAAAATCACACTCATCTAACTTTTTAAGCTCTTTTAGACTCATTCTTGTTATGTGGCAGCTCCAATGATTTTTTTTGCAAGATTCATAGCCGTTGCGACAGAAACTTTCGCAATCTTTGGCAAAGTAATGCTTTGCTTTTGTCAAATCTTTTTTGACTTTTTCCCCGCCTACGATTTTACCAAAAAGATAGATTCGCCCCAAATCCCCACAACCTTCGCCCAAAGCACACGCCTTGTCATAATAATGCAAAGCCTGTTTTTGGCTGATAATCTCACGCATACCAAAGTTATCAATTTCCTCTTCCTCCTTGCGCTCATCATAAAAATATCCAAAATCCAAACAAACCTCAGCATTTTGCAAATCCTCACAACCCACCTTAAAATAATCCAACACAAATTGTTTTTTGGTATTTGCCTCATCATCAGTTTTGCTTTCCAAATGCGCAAGCGTTACAAGGGGATCAATCTCGTCCCTATGGAGAAAACCCCTGCGTTTATAAGTGTCTGTAAGCATTAAAGCCACCTTTTTGCCATACTGCCTTGCCAGCGTATAGTTTGATTTAGGCTTATAGCTATAATAAAAATACGCCAGATATTCACAGCTTTTTTGCCTACCCAAATCACAAGCCTTTTTAGCTGTGTTTTCAAATTTACGCGGATAGATTTTATCAGCTTGGCTTTCATAAGTGTCTTTGCCAAAGTCATAAAAGCGTTTGCTGCCCTTAGTCAAAAATTCAGTATAAGCATCACTTAGCATACTGCAACTTGTGGCGTTATTGTCATCGCACTCTTTTTCGTGCATAGCTATAATCTCATCTCGCCCCGCACACGCACGCTTTGCAATGCGTGAATCCAAACCATCCCAGCGACAAAATGTATCTAAATTTACAATGTAATCAAAGTTTTCCTCTCTACTCTTTTGCAAATAAATAGCCACATATTTTTCTATCAATTTGTCGCGCTCAATGCAGGCTTTGGGTAAATTTTGCTTACACATTGTATCAAACTCATTTGCAAAATGCCACGCACTAAAATACTCATTAAACTGCTCCTCCCTTATCAATTTAGCCTTTTGATACTCAAAACAAGCATTTTTGTTGTCCTTCCAACTTCCATAACACAATTTGCTAAAAAACTCCTCTACATCATATCTTTCACAAGAACTACCACTCTCATCTTCTTGGCACTCTTTAAACACCATACCACGACCACGCTTTGCTAACTCTGCCACTGACTTAGCCAAATGCTCACAAGCACTATCAGGTGTATTTACCTTGCACGCCCTTGCATAGTGCAATATCGCCTTTTCTAAATCATCTTTTTCCTCTAATTGCGCGAGTTTGAAACACTGCGAATCGTCTTTTTGCTTTTGCTGGGTGCTTCTATTGTCATCATTAAAAACGCTATAATAGCATTGATTATACAGCTCCTCTTTGTCTGCACAAGCACAAAAGGCTATGGCAAAGGACAAAAACACGATATTTTTTTGCATTTCTCACGCTTCCTTTGAATCGAAAAAATTAAAAGTGTGATTGTAGCGAAATTTTGTGCTTTTTAGATTCGCGTGAATCTATGACAAATCGCCACTAGATTCA
>NZ_JBSIUV010000090.1:0-4453 GCF_053654515.1 Helicobacter sp. T3_23-1059
TTCTTGGATTTTGTCCATTTTTTGTCCTTTTTTAATAAGATTTGGTATAATGCGTTTAGTTGGCTTTGCTGGTGGAAGATAGGAAACCTGTAGAAGCTTTATGTGCTGAGGAATCTCGAAGCTCGGAAGCTAACTACTTTTATCAAATACAACCTTTTTAGCCTTTTTTAGCTTATTTTGTAATATCGTGTCTTTCTTTGGACTTAGCGTAACATTTAAGTAATTATCCCCATAATCTCTACTAACACTGACAAAAAACAATCTATCGCTTAATTCTTTTGCAAATATCAAATCATCTTTTTCATCTATAAAAACCATTTTTGGTTTTTCAAAAGTTAATTTTATGTCTTTTATGTATTTTGTCCTGCCCTTGTTTATAAGTTTTAGCAAGTCTTTTGTGTTTATTTCTATATCTTTATTTATTGCGCTTTTTATCGGTTCGCTAAGATTTGGCTTATAGCTTTGTGATAAATCGTTTAGTCCAAACTCTTTTAACCATTTTTGTGCTACTTCTTTGCGCACGATGTGGTTTTTGCCCTCGCTATCTTTTAGTAAATAATCGCCATTTTGATTTTGTTTGATTTGCATCGTATTTTGTCCTTGCATATTTTTTGTCGTGATTTTATCATTTTTTGGATTTTGATTTGAAATTGTAGCTAATTCTTGCATTCTTTGTTTGCGTGTTGCGTAGGTTATATGTTGTTCACAAAATCTTTTAGCTTTGGTTCAAAATATTTTAATCTTTGCAAAAGATATATTTGCCCGCGTTTTTTGCCCTCAGTTTTTAGCTCATCAATCGTTTTTAAATATTGCTTATTTTGTAGCCATTCTAAAATTTCTAATGCTTTTTTAATTTCCGCTTCCAAATTGCGTTCTTTTTGTTTTTGATGTTTTGTAGGATTTTGATACCAGCTTATGTTTTCTAAACGCTCCATAAAAGATTGTCCTAGCTTCTTTTTTGATTCAAAATCTGTTTTTTCTTTTTCAATCCTTGTTTTTTCTTTTAAGTATTTATGAGAGTCTATTTTTTCTCTAAAATGGTATATTTTTTCCCTTAGATATTTTTGCTCGTCCATTTTTGTGTCTTGTTTTACATAGTTAAAAAACTCATTGATTTCTTTTTGATTTTGTTCAGGCTTTTTTTGAAATAACCTTTTTGCATATTCAGGTTCGTCCTCTGCAATATTTCTAAATGCTTTACCAATAGAATAAAAATATGTTTTGTTGTAAAATTTGCTGGTGTGATGATACCCCACTTCACCATAATCTTTTACAAAATCTTTTACTTCTTTTACGCTCCATTTTTTTTCAGTCAAATCGCTTATTTCTTTTGCGTCCTCGCTTGTAAATTTTGTTAGCGGTTTTTGTCCGTTTTCATAAGCATATACTGCGTTATTACTCATAGAATACCCGCTATATCCTCTGCCCTCATTCCCTGTGCTAAAATTTTCTAAAATCGCTTTTGCAATGCTATTGCCTTGTTTTGATTTGTCATAAAGATAGCGCAAAGGCAATATGTGTGCTATCCCATCTATGTCTATATCCTCGTATTTAACGCCGTTATGCGTTATTTTTTGTAATTCTTGTATGTAAAAATCTAATTTTTTACTTAAAAATTGCTCATAATCGCTTGTTACGCGCTCATTATGAAAATTCATTCCTTTTTTTGTAAATCTATCGCTAAAGTATGTTATAATTTCCTCATCAGCGGGGACAGAGGCAGTTGTGCCCGCTCGCTGATTATCTACTACCACGCGAAACTTATCCCCCTCCTTATTAAACCATTCATAAATTCTAGCTCCTCTCTTATCGATAAAAGGACTGCCATAAGTATTTATATATTCTCTTATGTTTTTACCTAAATCTAGCATTTCATTTTGGCTTAAATACCCCTCGCTGTAAGGTTCTAAATGCAGTTTTATATGTGTAGCTCCTCTCCCTCTGTCGCTGTGTAGGTTATGATAACCCTTATTTAAGGCTATGGTGTTTTTTAAGGCTTCATCAATCTTTGCTAAATCCTTGTAAATAGTCGCGCTATGCTCGCCTTTATACACTACGCCATAAATTGCTTGTTGTTCTTTATCTAGCAAGTCTTGTGCGTTTTTGCTTAGCGACTTTATCGCCTCTTTTGGCTCATTTATCCACGCGCGAGAATCTAGCGCGTTTGCAAGGCGTTTGCCTAAAGCGATTTGCAAGGCTTCTTGTGCGTGTTTTGGTAGGTTTGATTCTTTTAGCGTGTGCGTGATGATTTCACCTGCTTTTTGGCTAAAATCTAGGGCTTTTTGTCTAAGTTTTGGGGATTTTAGCGCGGCTTGTGTGGCTTTGCTAGTGATGCCCCCTGCGATAAATCCTGCTAGAAACCTCTCAGGGCTAAAGCCTTTTATGTTGCCATTTTCATCGTATTCTAGCCCTGCTACACTTCCACCTAGTATGCCTCCTCCTAAAGTCGCGTTTGCGTGGTAAATGTTTGGATTGCTAGAATCAAATGTGCCTTTGTTGTCAATGGCTTTGATTTGATTGCTATCAAAGACTACTGCAATGGGCAATTTTGTGTTTTTTGTAGTGCTTTTTACAGAATATATGCCATCATAGCCCGCTTTTTGGATTTTGCTTACAAAGTTTTTTGCTCCGTTTGTGTAAGAATGAGATATTAGGATTTTATAAAACTTATCTGCGTTACTAAACAAATCATCAATTTGCCACGATTTTTTCATTTCCTCTACAAAATCTTTACCAAAAATGCGCGTAAAATCTGCTTCTTTTAGATTGCTTTGTGGCGATAAATCTAGCGGGTTTTTTATGTGTAAAAAAGTTTCGTAGTTTTTGCCTCCAAATTTATGGTATTTTTCTGCAAAATCTTTGTCCTCACTAAACCAAAAACCTAAGCCCGTATCATCTTTTGCTTTGTCAAAAATTGTGATATTATCTGCTCCGCTTCCGTGATAAAAGATTTTAGGCGTTCCGTCTGCTTCTTTTGTGATTGCGTGGCTATCTTTGTGCCATTTTGCTAGATTTTGCGCAAAATCGCTCGAAACTTGCATTTTTTGTTGGATTTTCTCGGCAGTGTGTTGTATAATTTGTTCGTTTGAGTTTAAGGGCAGAGTCTCGCTCTTTGTAAAAGAAACAGAGTTGCTACCTTGTTTCTCACTTAAACTTTTTGATTTATCAAACGCCGTTACTATCCATTTATTGTCCCCTTTTTTGATTCCGTTCTCATTCCAGCCTACATTTAATCCTACCTTAAAATCATTGTAAAAAATGTTATAGCCGTTGTGCGTAGCCTTTACTTCCCCTTTTTCTATGATTTCACTTAGCACATTTGCGATTTTGTCGGCTTGTTTGTCGCCCTCAAATCCTGCAAAATCATCGCCGTGCTTTTCTACAATGTGCTTTAAGCCCATTTTTTCATTGCCCCAGACTAAATCAATATCACTTAAAACGCCATCGATTTGCTTTTCAAACGCCCCTGCGACTTGTCCGCTAAATTCCTCGCCTGCTTGTTTTGCTGCGTTTGCTTCGGCTAGTAGTTTTTGTATCGCCCCTTGCCCGTCTTTGTAAAATTCCGCATAGTTTGTGCCAAACTCTTGCGCGGGGTGTATGTCATAAGCCTCCTCTATCATTTCTCGATAAAGGCTTGGCGTGGTGTTTTGCTTAAAAGAATAACTCCATTGTGTAAAATTTCTATCTGCTATGTATTTTCCTGTTGGCAAAAAATCTTTTTCACTTAGATTTTTTAAATCTCTTATGCGATTTAGCAGTGCTGGCGTTGGTTTATCTTTTTGAGTTGGGTTTTGATTTTGCTCGTGGGGCGTTGGTTATTTGTTTGACTCATGCTGATAAAGCACTCTTAGAGCTGATTTATTGCGTTTTTTATCATCTCACACCTCCTATCACTGCCACATAGGACATTGCCTCTGCTTTTTTAAAAGGCATTTTTTTATAAACCTCACAGAAAAACCTCGTATGATTTTATTTTTTTATGTTTGTTTTATTTTTTTCTTTCATTCCCATTTCACAAAAGCAAATTTTAAGTTTATTTTGTTTATGATTGCGTTTATTTTTTACATTTTGCTTGTGAATCTTATTTTCTTAAAATGCTAAACATAATGAGAAAATCAACATTTACAAGAATCCAAATGTGCTAAAAGATTTTGTAAAGACTGCGTAAAAAAGGGGTTTGAAATGATTTTGTATGGGACAAAAATCAATAAGGCATTAGCGTTTGTAAGTATGGCTATGGCGTGTGGTTTTGCTAATCATATCGCATTAGCTAAAAACACATTAGCCCAAAATATGACAACTGCAAGTAATGCTACGCTTGCTAATAACGAGAGAGAGAGAGAGAGTAACTCCGCGCTAAATCTTTCTAATGGCATTGTAGGCAATGACGATAAAGATTCCCCCTCCCTTGTAAATAATAATCCCACACTTTTTCCCTCCCTTAGCACGAGGT
>NZ_JBSIUV010000091.1:0-4407 GCF_053654515.1 Helicobacter sp. T3_23-1059
GGCTACGCGTAAGTAGGGGGAGTAATGATATAGAGATTGTTGGTTACTATTTGAGCCGAAATTATTGTATGCAATAGATTTGTTCATAATTATAATTCCACCCTAAAATATTCTTGCGTTATTTTATCATTTGGCACTTTTTTGAAAATTTTCTCTTTGTAATGTTAGTGATTCATATCTAAAATACCAATATGACAAATGATAACAAACCAAAAATGACGAAAAATATAGGCAACAAGGTAATATATAAAACAAAAACAAACAAAGTATTTAACAAAAGATACTTTAAATATTTGCTTATTTGAATATCTAAAATGGGCATTCTTTTGGCATAAAATATTATGCACAATATTGCAAATAATATTATTGACAATATCGTATTTATACACAACAATGGCATATAATCTTGTTTATGGCTAGGAATAGTTATTATCCACAAACCTTGCATAATAGGCACTATAAAACAGCCCACAAAAATACTAAAATAAATATATTTACTTGACACAACATACAAAAAATCCCTATTTTGCGTCATATTTTTAAATCGCTTTTTGAATGTTACAAGCAAAAATACAGACAAGCAACATAGCATTAAAACTAGCTCGATAAACATTACAGCTCCACCCTAAAATATTCTTGCGTTATTTTATCATTTGGCACTTTTAAAATATAAAATCCTTTGTGAATCTTGTCATTTGTTTTGTCTTTTGAAAAGATTTTGAAATTTAAGCCTTTGTCGAATGTATTTTTATGATATTTGCAAGATTGGTTGTATAAGGGATAGATTTGTTGCATTTTTATTATATTAACCTTATATCATAAGCATTAACCCAAATAATGCCATATCATCGATTGAAAATAATAAAAAGAAACTTATAAATAACGCAAACAATAAATTAACATAAAAATGTCTATGATTCGTTATTATTTTTAGCTGTGTTGAAATAAATGTATCCTTTATGATGGATATGATTATAAAAAATAGTATGGATAATACAATAGACAATATAACAAATGACGGAAAAGATAATATAATGGACAATATAACAGAGTTGCCCAAATCAGATAATACACCTAATCTATGCCTACTTGAAATCACAACACAACTTACAAATATTCCACAAAGAGTTCCTAAATATATTCCTAAAAACAATGAAATCCAATATTTTGCACTTAAAGTAAATGCTAAAAATTTTTATTTTTAATAGCATAAAACAAATACAAAATAACAATAGCGATAGATAAGCAAATATTTAATAAGTAATTCATAATTCCACCCTAAAATATTCTTGTGTTGCTTTATCATTTGGCATTTTTAAAATATAAAATCCTTTGTGAATCTTGTCATTTGTTTGATCTTTTGAAAAGATTTTGAAATTTAAGCCTTTGTTGAGTGTAAAATAGCGCATTTGTTTTTACAATAAAATATAAATCATTGCAAGTGTCGTCATTGGATTCACAAAGCAAAATAAAACATAAGAAATACATATAAAACCAAATAAAATAATACGATTCTTTTTTGTGGCATTATTTTGAATGACTAAAGTTTTAATTTTAGATTTTATTAAAGAAAATATGAAAATAAAAATCAAAGAAAACACAAAACAAAATATTGCAGAATACATTAAGGAAGCGAATGGATAAAATAAAAACATTTTAAAAGTTAAATCATTCCCTTCCACAAAAAACATAACTACAAATGAAATCATCAAGGGCAAAATCAAACCCACAAATATAAAAGTTTTCCAAAATGAAGGCGTAAGACTAAAGGCTAAAAATTCCTTATTTTTTACAGAATATGCAATGAGGCAAATCAACATAATAAGCAAAATACAAAAGCTTACAAGTAACCTAATGTAAATAATATTTGTCACAACTCCACCCTAAAATATTCTTGCGTTATTTTATCATTTGGCACTTTTAGCACATAAAATCCTTTGTGAATCTTATCATTTGTTTTGTCTTTTGAAAAGATTTTGAAATTTAAGCCTTTGGCAAATATCTCTTTGTAATCTCGGTAATTTTGGTTGTATAGAGGATAGATTTGCTTTTGCTTAAGTATTGAAATTTCATTTTTTTCTAAAGCCATTTGTTGTTTTAAAATGGTATTATAAGACTTGAATACCAACATTTTGGGTATTGATATGTTGGCATTTTCGCTATATTTAGCCATCTGCCTCAAAGAATTATTAAAATCAAACCTCATTGCTTTATAATCCCAAGTTCCCACAGGTTGTCCTAATTGTATAATATTTTCATCCTTATGCGCTTTGTTTCCATAATCGTGTCCTTCATCATCAAAGTCAAATACATCATAAATATAAGCATAAATTTCCTTGACATAGGCATATATTTTACCATTTTCTTGTTTTAGTAAGAATTTAGCAGGAATGTAATAAATACTAAATTTTCCCGTGCAAGCATAAAGAGCTAGGGCTTGTGCCTTTGTTTGCTCACTAAAAGATATAAGTTTTTTGCCAAAATCCATATCGCTTATGCCAATACCTTGTTGCATAGCAGTTTTATCTATATCACAAGGTCGTAAAGTGGCAATTCTTTTATATTTGTCTTGTATTGACAAAAATTTATTTTTGGGATAGACGCTAAATACAAGTTCCGTTTTTGATTTACCATTTTTAATATTATCTGTATGGACAATTAAATCAAGTTCTGCTTCATCTAATGTGTTTTCTAATTGGGCATAATCTTTTAAGACTTTTTTTGGCTCTATTATGCCTTTTTCCTCAAAACAGGCATTTTTAGGATTATTTCTACAAAGTCTTTTTTGATGAAAAAGTAAGTCGGCAATATCCTTTTTGAATTTATCTGATAAGTTTAGATTTAGATTATATATTGACTCTTCATTGTAGCTTGATATTGTGTATTGCACAGGTTTTACATTTAATAATGTTTGATATTTTTCTTGTATCATAGGAAATTTTAGATAAAACTCTTCCCAATCCAACTCCACATAAAAATTGCAAGAGTCTTTTTCTGTTTTTTGCTTTATTTCAAAAGGTTTAAGTTCTATATTTGGTGCGTATTTATAAATCAATTTTTGCATTTGTTGGTTTTCTATGCTTTTACATAATGACTTAGAATCTTGATATGTTAATTGCGAAATTGTGGTGGCGTTTTTAGGGTTGTCGTGCCATAGTCTTTGCAACACATAGCTTGTCGTCCAACCAAGCCTTGATACTTCATCGACAGCATTTAAAGCCTCTTGCATAGAACAATCAATAGAAATTTGTATAATATCATTTAACGCAACTTCTGCATAAACATTACATATTGGTTTTTTAGTATAAGCAAATATTATCATTTTAGAATCATTAACAACATTGTTAATTTCATAATCCTTAACTTCTCTACCTAAACAAACTTGATTGTTTTTGTCTTTTAATGGATAATATTTGCCGTTATTTAAACATCTTGTGGGATATTGTTTTAATTCTTCTTCGCTACCTTGAATAAGTGTTTTATTGGTATTAGATTTTTTTAATATAAGATTTTTTGATACAAAAGTGTAAGCCCATTTAATATCGTTATCTTTGATATAATCAGGACAATAAGCCTTTAAGGTTATTAAATCGCCTTTTTGAAAACAATATCTCTCATTTTTAGAATATATATTTATCTTAAAAATATCTGTGTATTTGTCAAATCTCAACTCTTGGGTTTCGTTTAAAGCATTATAATTTATTAAGGGTCTATCAAATATAGGTTTAATCTTGTAATTATTTTGTTCTTGCAAATAAGCATTATAAAGTTGAAATTTATTTGAAATATTTATATTAAAATCTGCAATCCCGCAATCATTGGTTTTTGCAGATAATTGCTTATTACCACTAATTGGCTGCAAAAACAATTTAATGTTTGCTATTGGTAAATTATTAGCATTATCTATTGCCTTAATTGTAATTGTTTGATTACTCACTTTTAATTTCTCCGCCTTTAACAACAAGTCCATTAGAATCTAACACCATCTCTACACCACCTACCTTAATAATCACAGAATGATTGTCGGCTGTTATAATGGTATCGCCTACTGAGAAATTTATTTGATTGTCGGCTTGTGCTTCAATATTTGTTTTGGCTTGCATAGCAATATTTTCTGCTATTTCAGTATGATTTTTCCTAGATTCAAAACCTACGGATTTTGTAGTGGATAATAAAATATTGTGGTTAGCGGTAAGGTTGATTTGTTCTTGTGATGTTAGATTCAATTCTTTCGTAGCTCGTATATCATAATATCCCCCTACTCTCTCCACCTTATTTCCCATTATCTCACTAGATTTATCCCCCTCTATCTTAGATTCCACATTCCCCCTTATTATTACCTCCTTATCCCCACCCACATATTCACTACTATTATGCTCTATGTTTAATCTATTATCTGCTCCTATG
>NZ_JBSIUV010000092.1:0-4170 GCF_053654515.1 Helicobacter sp. T3_23-1059
AAACTTTGCCCTTATGGGTGCATTCTACGCTATCTGTTTCTAATAGGGGATGGGGCATTGGGAATCCTTTACTCTAGCTTCAATTCTAGTTTTTGCATCATTTCTTTGCTCCAGCCTTTTGGGGGATTGGTAATGCTTGGGTAGATTCTATCAAAAAATTCAATATATATGTCTTTATTATCGCTTAATTCAAAATAGTATTTGCCTAGTGGGGAGGTGGTAATAGGCTGTCCTCTTGTGAATAAGGCTTGGTTGGGGGAGACAAATTGTAATTTTGTATAGTCATCATTAACGCTCATCAATCCTCCATTATTACTAAAAAATAATTCTCTATGATATTCATCGCTATCAAACATTTGATTTTCAAATCTCACTTCCAATTCTTTTTTGAAATCGCCTGTTTTTGAGTCTATTTCGCCACTTTGTCTCATTTGTATTGCTAAATGAACATATTGTTGATATGCCCCTGCATTAAAAAGTAGACTATTTTCATCGCAAAAAGAAGCAGAAAAATTTACTATAAAATTTTTAAGACTTAATACAAAATACCAATAAAATAGCTCATCATACAGCATAATTTTAAAATTAGATTGATTGGTTTTTGTTAGATAGTCTAATGCAATTATTTTAAGCTGATTGCGTTGCTCGGTAGTGCCATTTTGCCATTCTAACATTGGTTCATAAAAAATAATGCCTTTTTTCAATAAGTCATCATAGATTTTTTGATTCAAATGATACGCTTTAATGCCACGATTTGCTTTTATAGAGTCTATGTAGTGTTGAATAAAGTCCGTGTTTTTTTGGTGTAATTCCGTGAAATATGAGATGATTTGCTCTTTGGTTAGCACAATATTATCTTTGTGCCTAAAGTAGTGGATTTTTAAATATTTGTGGTCATCTTTTTTTGCATCCATAGTCCCCCCATATGTCATAATTTCGTCTGCTGACAGTATTTTTTTATTTGTCGGCAATGCCTTTTTGTTTATTTCATTCAACCAAAATATATTTAGTCCCTCAAATCTCGAATCTGTGATAGTTGAAGGAATAAATTTGGGAGCTAAAATGCCTTGCTTGTTTTTGCTAAAAATAATTTTGCCTAAATAAAGCGTAGCGGTAAAATCTTTGAAGTGATATGGTGCAGAACATTGGATAATATATTTTTCTGCATTGGTAGATAAATTTGGGTAAAAATATTCATCATATATCCTATCATCAATAGCTAAAATATTGCTCTCAACACTCAAATAAATTGTTTTATATTTTAGATATATGTCGTCATCGCTACATATTGTATCGAAATACATTTCATTATCAATCAATAAACTTAAATCAAAAGCCTTAGCCATTTATCCACCTTTACTTTTGCTTTATTCCAAGTCGTTTGATGGTTTCATTTGCCACATATCTAGGGTCTCGCTCATTTGGCTGAATCTCATAGGTATTTTGGTATTCATCATTATTTTTTCCAACATAGCAATTTACTTTATTTGATTCATTGTTATCGCATAATTTTTTGTAAGCCTTTGTTATTTGATAATCACCACTAATATAAAAATTAAAAGAATACGCAAGATAATTTAGTAAAGGGCTTTTGTGTGGCTTTTTCTTATAAATTTCTTCATAAATATGCAAATGCCTACACTCGTGAATAATTGTTCCTATAAGCCTGTCGGATTGATATTTAAATGTAATTATAGCATTATTGTTTTTTTTGTTAGAATGAGCAATCAAATATTTATTGATTATTATTGTATTGTATGGAATTTTATTTTGATTGTAGTAAGAAGTCATACCTCTGTTAGCCATACCCTTAACAATTACATTGTTAAGATTAATCTTGAAGTATGAGCATATTTTCCATATCAAACTCTTTACAAAATCTTCTCTCTCTTGGTAAAAATCTATCCCAACTACATTGCTTACTTTGTTGTTTAGTGTGGCATTAAATAAACTATATCCATTAAATACGGCATTATTATAAGCCTCTTTAAATGTAATATTTCTTTTTAAGATTCTACTTTTATAAACATTGTTTTCAAATATTGCTACAATTTTATCTATAAACTTATCTCTATCGTCTTTGTATTCATCTTTACACTGCAACCACACATAGCAAGATTGTTCTACGCTATCTATAAACCCCTCATTCCCCAAGTCAAATCTATAATAAATATAAGCAATTTTCCCTGCAAGTTGGGGGTAGATTCTAAAGTAATCAAATATTGCATTATAAATATAACCTCCATTAGAATTTTTTTTGTCATATCGTTTGTTATTATTTTGTTTTAATTCATTTAATTTTTTAAGATTCACTTTTAAAAATGCTACCGCTTCATCTACACTATAAATATGCTCTAATTTATTCCATTCATTTATATCATCACTATTTAAGATTTTGCCATATTGCATTTTGCTTTGATTGTCTCTTGGAATCTCTTGGACTGCATTATCTGCACCAATGCCCACATTAAAATCTATATCAATCACAATAAACACATTGTTTATAATGGCATTATTCAAAGTAGCGCATATAATAACATAATCTTTGTCATTTTGTTTTTGCAATGGCAAATGAAATCCTATTTTATTATATTGATTGTTTTTGTGAAAATAATTGCTTTCATCGTAGATTTGTCTATCAAGTGTAAGATTGGTGCTATTTTTTGTTGCATACCACCATTTTACATTACCTATTTGACTATTATCATTCATCATAGCTTCTAGCTCGATATAAGTTCCTAACGCAAATGGTGTTTTAATGGGAACATTATAATGATTTGAGGTATGGTTTAAGTATTGGATTTTTGTTTGATTTTGCTTGGCAATGCTAATTACTTGTGGTGGATTTTGCGAAGAATCTATCTCCCATTCTATGTTTTCTATGAATCTTATATGGCGTATGGCTGATTTGTTATATTGCACTTTTAATGGTATATTCGTGCGATTTGCGTTATTAAAAGCATATCTTAAATTATGGGAATTATCATAAAAAAGCAATATATCATTTTGTATTTGATTATTAGTTGTTAGATTTTTATCACTTACCATAATGATAGAACTGCACGATTCATTGCATTCTTTATCACTATAAATATTTAGTGATAAATTTGTGTTAGATTCGGCGGAATCTGTATTATTTGGATTGTTTGCGTTAATAAAATCTTTTATTTCTTGTGTATTTATATAATATGCTTTATCTTGTAAAACCTTATTTTCATCTTGGTAGCCCTTATCATAGCAGTGAAAAAATGTGTGATTTGATTCTGAATTATTGTTTTGAAAATCCTCTATGTTGCTAAATTTTACATTATCAAAATTTGCAAAGCTAGGCACAAAGTGTGTATAGCCATTTTGTTGCTCGAATGTCCCTTTTTCTTGTAATGTTAATGCCTTACCACTTCTAGCTTCATAGCTTGCAATGGCGTTATCTCCTTGCATTACAGATAATGTGAATCCATTAAAATATAAATAGATTTTAGCTTTGAAATAAAGCGTTGCAGGGCATTTTTGATAATTATTGGGGGTTAGAATCTTATTTGTGGTATTTTTGGATTCGCATTTATTTGAATCTAAATTTTTGGATTCGTGTGAATCAAAAGATTGCAAATATGCGCTTTTAGAATCTTTTGCTAAACAATACGGATTTGTTTCATAGTTTTCATCATTTATAAGCGTTACACTAAAAAAATCTCCTCTTTCATTTTGTGGAATCTCAAATATAACTTCGCCATTGCTTGTAGTGATTTTAGATTCATAGCATTTTTTAGAATCGATATTTGTGATTTGAATCTCTTTGTTTGTTAAGGGACTTGATGAATCATAATCTTTGATTATGAGTTTGAGGAGGAATGGATTCACAATGTTTCCTTATTTGTTTGTTTTTGCTATTTTAGCTTGTTTTAACTTAAATCTAATTACCTCTTTTTCACATTCACAGGCTTATTTACGGTTAAACCATTTTCATCTAGCGTTAGCTCACTATCTTTGACTTTTAGTATTATTTTATCCTTGCTTAATTCAATACTAGAATCGCTTGACACATACAAATTTATACAATCGCCCACATAAAGATTCACTTCATTTTTGCTCTTTGCATAAAAATCATTGACATTTATCGTTAGATTCTCATTGCTTTTTAGGGCAAGTGAATTTTTTGTTAAAATATGTAGA
>NZ_JBSIUV010000093.1:0-3774 GCF_053654515.1 Helicobacter sp. T3_23-1059
TGGATTCGCACTTGAATCTATGCTTGAATCCGCGCTAGATTCGTTAGATTCGCCCTGCGAATTGTTAGAATCTATGCTTTGTGATGCGCGTGAATCCTTTGAATCCCCACACGCTATAAACACTGCTGACACAAATGCCAAAAACGCTAAACTTAACTTTTTCATTTAACACTCCCTTTTTTATTCACAATTTTGTAGTCTCATTTCTTGCATAACCTTGTGGTCTTTTACAATGGTAAGTCCTGTGTAATTTTCACGGACTCTATCGAATACTACGCTGTATGTATAGCCCTTATTCTCAAATAAATAGCCAGAAAAATCCCCCTTAAAATCCACGACTGCCTTGCCTTTGAGCGTGATAAACTCGCCGCTTTTTTGTTTAGCCCGATATACGCAACCTTATCGCAGGCTATATCGCCCTCGCCACAAATCTCAATGATTTTTATCCAAAATGTGTCATTTTCAAAAGTACATTTTTGGTTAAATGGGTCTGCCCACAAAACACTTGCCAAAAATATCAAACTTAATTTTTTCATTGTTTTGCCCCCTTGCTACTGAATGCTATATAGCCACACTTCATCGCCCTTTTGTATAAAGCGCGTTCGCAAAATTGTATCAAGTTTGATTTCTAGCGTATTGTCCCTAACCATTTTGTATGTGCTACCACAAGAATCGCCGTCTTTGTAGGTAAAATCTCGCGTTTGTAGCGCAGGGGCTAGGCAATTTTGCCCCTCCATTTTTGAAATCCCTGCATAAAAGATTTTATATGCTTCTTGCAAACTTTTTGCCTTATAAATTTCTTTTGTGATAGTCATTTCCGCGCCCTGTGGTGCTTTTTGATATGATTACAATAAAAATAACTGCGCCCTAATTCCTTATCATAAGTGGGCTGTGTATTACAGCGCAGATTATTTTCATCAAGCAATTGCGCATCTGCAAAGAATTTCTCGGACGCGTTTTCATCGCCAAATAACGCAACAATACACACCAAGAATACTGATAGCATTTTCATTTTTACCCTCCATTATTGTGATTTCGATTCGCGTGAATCTTATTTGTAAATATCGCCTCGAGATTGCGCCTTGTAAGCGTAGATTAGGATTTTGGATTGTATGATTTCATACAAAAGGCGATACTTGCCGATTCGCAATCGATATTTGTGCGATTCGCCCTGCAAACGCTTAATATCAAGGTTATTTTCAAAAGGATTTTGCGCGATTTGCTCTAGGGCAGAGATAAATTTCGCACTTACTTCAGGGTGAGAGTGCAAAAACTTCCGCACTTCCTTATTCATCTCTACTTTATAGCTCATAGCCCAAGCTCTTTTTTGACAGATTCTAGGCTGTAAGTTTCCCCGCGCTCTAGTTCTTTTCGCGCCTTTTTCCACGCTTTATAGTCCGCTTTGGTTTCAATAGGGAGTTTTTTGCTTTTTGATTCGGCACTCTCGCGCACTTCGCGCACACCTTTTAGCAGGCGAATCGCACTCATAATTTCGCTTTTGTTTTTATCGCTGATTTGCACTTGTAATGTCATCTTTTATCCTTTAACGCTTTATTTTTCGCACAATTATAGCAAAATCGCGCATAGAACCTTATATTTCACGCCTTTACGCTCTCTCATACTTCTCAATGATACACTTCAAAATAAGCGCGATGATTGAAAGTAGTGTGAGCACACTTGCCACCGCAAACGCCGCCGTGTAGAGATAGTCATTGTAGAGAATCTCAATGTATAAAGGCATCGTGGTAGTAAGTCCTATGATTTTCCCGCTCACCACCGCCACCGCGCCAAACTCGCCGATAACCCGCGCAAATGCTAATGCAAAATCCAATAAGCGCGGTGGAGAGTGAGAATTTTAACGCGCTTAAAACTTGTGAATCGCTGATGATTTCTACAAATTTTGCCCACTCTAACTTAAAGCTAAACGCAAAAAGCGCGATTAGCGGGATAATCACAAGCAAACTAAAATATGTCATACCAAGCCCAAAGCTAAGCCCAAAGCCCTGCAAAATCGAGGGCTTTTTGGCGATGATTTTATTTGCGATATATGTGAGATTCATTTGCCTTGCTCCTTATCTATGATAAAAAATTTTCTTTCGTTTCCTTGCTCATCTTGTGTAATATTTTGCAATTCTTTTAAGATTTCACATTTGTATGTGGAAAGTGTGATATATTTTACTTTTGGTTCATATTCTTCATATAGAGGCAAATTTATGCCAACAGGTTCGCGTTCAATAATAAACAGTTCACATCTAGCTTTTTTATTAGCAGGATTAGAGATAAAAAATCTCACTTTATGACAAAGCACACATTCTTTAAAAAATCCGCCAAACTCTACGACTTTATCTTTGAGTAATGGAGTGCCATTGTGGATTATCTCTAATATTTTTTTAGGTTTCCAAATATAATCAGCTTTTATCTCTATCGTGCCATCTAGTGATTTATAGGTTTCCTCCGCTCCAAACACCACGCTACAAAGTAAAAATGCTAATATTGTGATTTTTTTCATTTTTGATTATCCTTTGATTTTATAAAAGATTTTATTTTCTAACGCGATATTTTTAAGCGATTCACACGCTTTGTCTTGTTTGTTTTCTATTTTTATTTGCATTCTTGTTTTGCGTTGCTTTGGTGGATTTTCCCATTCACTTTTTAATAAACTACCTTGTTGTTCTCTAAGATTTATCTTGCATTTGTCTTTATTTGTAAAAACATATACTCTATAAGATTCGCCATTTTCGGCTATGTCCTCTTCGTCAGCTGCGCTCCAAGCCCAAGCCTCATCTTTAAATATCAACTTGCCATTATGATATATTTCAAATGCTATATACATTCTCATCTTAACATTTGGCGGTATAAATTTATAGCGAATCTCTATATTGCCACTCTGCTCTGTAAATATATGAATCTGCCCACCAAACGCCACGCTACAAAGCAAAAATACTAGCAATGCAATTTTTTTCATTTATTGCTCCTTGTTAATAATGTCTTTATACCATTTGGGCGGATTATTTTCTAGTGGCGATTCATCAAACATACCATTCAAACCCCACATACCAAACGGAGCATTGAGAAACTCTTTATAGAAATCATCTTTTATGTTGCTGACATTCCACGAGTTCAAATTTTGCTTAAATTTCCGCGCCCCATAAAACATTTTAATCATATATTTTACATTACTCACATTCCATTTATCTAATGGCTGATTAAAGCTCTCTGCTCCCTCAAACATATACACCATATTTTCTACATTGCTCACATTCCACGAATTTAGCGGTTGATTAAAACTCTCCGCATACCAAAACATACCCATCATATCTTTGACTTTGCTCGTATCCCACGCGCTAATATCGTGGTTAAAGCTCTCCATATTTGCAAACATAAATGACATATTCTCTACATTGCTCGTATCCCACAACTCAATCCCGCTAAAATCTTCTCTCTGGCTAGAAGCAAATACATAATACATATTTGTGATTTTGCTTGTGTCAATGTCGCCTAAATATATGCTTTCATCGTTTATCAGTTCGATTAGCTCATCGCGTGAAGCGGGGCGGTATTTTTTAGTGTGTTTTGCGTTTTGTGCTTTTGAATCTGTGCTTGAATCTATATGCGCAACTTGTGAATCTTGTGATTTTTGCCCGATTCCACACGCATTAAATAAAATCACGCTACACGCTAAAATCATAAATGCTAGTAGTTTTTTCATTTTTGTCCCCTTAAATTTTAAAAATCCTACAACCTAATTCATTATTCATTGCAAGATTCTAAAAT
>NZ_JBSIUV010000094.1:0-3749 GCF_053654515.1 Helicobacter sp. T3_23-1059
GATTGACAAATGGATGAGGATATTATTTGGCAACTAAAGCGTAAAAGCAATGTAGGCTATTTTATTACCATATTGCATCTAGTATTTTTCTCTTATATTTTAGGTTGGTGGTTTCCTATAGGAATAATAGAAAACCTTATCAATCGTGATTTAGAGACTATTACTATGGCGTTGGCATTGTTAGTTTTATTATTTATTGCACTAATGCCAATTCATAGACTGTTTAGATTATTAAATCAAAAAAATATATATATGACAAAAAACAATTTAATTTTTGAAAAGTATTTAGGTAAAACAAAAAAAATATCCCTAGCAGAGCCACTATACATATATATAGATTTGCCTTTTTGGACTGGTGCTATGATTTTTGGAGGAAGTTCGGAGGTCAAGTTTTATAAAATGAGATTGAATGATAGATTTCCTTTTGGAAATGTAGTATCTTTTATTGAAGTTTGGGGAGGAACAAATATTGATGAGATTTATCCATATTTATTGCCTATGATTGAAAAATGTCTTTTAAATGCGGATAAAAATGATTTTTTGATATACAAAATAGACTTACAGCAAGACGAACTATATCCAAAAATAAATTGGGATAAAATAGATAAATTAAGGGGCAAACAAAATGACAAATGATACACAATCACAATCTGCTTATGGTGTTTTAGAATTTTGTGTTTGCAAACAACAATCTATACAAAACCGTAATGATTTTGGTAGTGTAGGCACATTGATAAATTACTCAATAGTTGTGGCTGGGGCAGGCTCCAGTGAGCTATTGTTGGAATATATGAAAAAACAGAGAGTTGCAAAAGAAGTAACAACTTTTTACAAATATAAACTTGTAGGTAATGTTGGTATTTTTTCTTATTTGTTTAAGAAAGTAGAGGGCAAAGATGATGAAAGAGCTATACAAGAAACCATATTTGAATCTAGTGTGTCTTACGCTTTTAGCAAAATTGGCAAAAGTATTGGTATATCTGCAAAACAAGTAGCTAAAAAATCAGCCACAAAAGCAGGTATATCCATCGCTAGTAGAATCCTAGCTGGGAATGCCACAGGAGCTACTATTGGCACTAGTTTTCCTATTGTTGGCACGATTGTAGGTGCTGTGGTGGGGGCTTTTATCGCAGGGTTTGCAGAGGATTGGTATTTTGACGAAGGTGTATTTGAGGATAAGGGCAAAAAACAAAAACTAGATGAGCAACAAGCACGAGATACACTTTGTGAAATCTATATAAACAAACTAAACCTTATCAAAGACTATCTTTTGCGAAATAACTATATTGAATTGAGAGTGCTTACAGAGTCTGAATCAGAGGAACTCTGCAAACACTTAAGCAATCCAAATGAAAACTATTTCAAATCAATCCTTATAATGCAAAGTTTCCCCAAATATTTGGATAGGAATAAGGCATTTTATGAATCATTAAAGCAAAACCCACAAAAAACAAAAGAGATAAAAATCACCCCCATAAAAGATGCAAATCTAATTACAATAGAGATTAAAAAATGCTTTGATACTAGCAGGGGTGAAGTCATAAAAAATAAACAAGTATATATGTATAATGAAAAATTTCAAAGAGTAGTAGCAAAGGGCAATATAGATTCTAAGGGATATTTCAAAGCACAAAATGTTGGTGTGGATAAAAAATACACAATCGATAAATTGAGTTTTATAGTAGATAGAGATAATTTTAGCGAGGATAATTTTGATATAAGCATAAGGCAATATGCGCCCATAATAAATGTGCAAAAACATCACAAACAAACCAAGACACTATCATTACCCAAATTAAGTTTTAGTTTTCGTGCTCCACAAAACAAATTACAATGCAACTATGAAGTAGAGAGTTTAAAAATACACAAATATCAAAATCGTATTACCATTATTCCACAAACTAATGCTAAAGATATTGGATATAAACGATATATAAACCTTGCATATATGGTATTTGACATAGCTGATACTCATATAGATTCTAGCACAAATGAAATAACTTTAGAAAATCGATTGACAAGCGGACTTAATTATTTGGGTGATGGATTGCAAACGCAATTTGGCACAAAAAAAAGAATGGAAAAATAAAATAGTAGCTTTTTTTGCGTATTTTAACAATCAAAAAACTACGCCATTTCAAGTGCTATCGTTTGTAGAAAAACCTATATTGATTTTAGACGCTGGACACGGTGGCACAGATGGTGGAGCAGTTTCGCCTAATTACAATCAAGATAAAATCAAAGAGAGCGAATTAAATTTAGATATAGTTAAACATATAGATAGACTACTTACTGCCCTAAAAAATCACAAATTAAATGTAGTGCTAACAAGAAATATGGACAAAAAAGTAGCATTAGATAATAGAGTAAATATTGCAGAAAATATTTATCGCTATACTCAAAGCAAAAAAATGTTATTTTTGTCTATTCATATAAATAGTGCTAACAATACTACTGCAAAAGGCTTAAAATGCTACTATAATAAAAGTAATTATGCAAAAGATGAGGAAAGATTTATAGATATTTTAGAACATATTATTGATAAGCGCAAAGATAGCAATCTTATCGCCCAACAATTTAAAAATACTGAAAATTTTAGAGTTATTAAAAAAATTACCAATATGCCTTCAGTCTTAGTAGAATGTGGATTTTTATCCAATCCAAAAGAGAGACAACTGCTTAACACAAAAGCATATAGAACAAAAATAGCTGGTATTTTATATAGTGCTATTGTAGAATATTTTTAGGGTATTTGTTATGAAAAATATTTTTCTTGCCATCATTTTTGCGCTTTTTAGCGCAAATCTAAATGCAGATTCGCACATAGATTTAGCGAATCAAAGCGCAGATTCAATCACAAATATCAAAGAAGCGAATCCAAAAATTCCACACAAACTCACAAATGATTTATTGCAAACGATTTTATCAAATCTCATAAACGCGAACAAACAAACCCAAAATAATTATCTGCTAAAAATTCAACATTACAAAGCACAAAGCGACAAAAAATTTAATCGCCTCATAAAAGCCTTTGAAATATTGCAAAGTAATGATACAAAACAAGCAAAAATCTTAAAATATCAAATTCTTGAATGCGATAAAAAATTTTTAGAATATGCACCTTATGATGAAATCCCTTGCACAAAAGAGGGGCAATTAGATATTGGCGAACCATTTGAATTAGAGCAGTATGAGCTTTTTTATAGCGCGATTGATTGGCTTAGCGTAGCATTGGCAAATCTCACGCTAGGCTGGGACAAAACAAAAGAGCGTAATTTTCGCAATGCTTTTGAGTATATAGAGGGTCAAATAAACCTTGAATTAGGCAATGGTTCAAAGCCTTATGCGCTTTCATTGGCTATGTATCTTTATGTCGTTATTTTATGGGATTTATCTAGCGATGAATCAAGTGGCGATTCAAAGCCTAAAAACGCAGTTTTAACTAGAGGGATAAAAGATGGCAAAGTCCTCTTTGACAAATACGGCAAAATGTTAAGCTCAAATGACTATGAATTTTTAGTGGGATATTTTAAGTGAGATGTTTTTATTGTATTGTCATTATACAAATATAGTATAATCTATCAAAAATGACGATATTACTCAATGCCACGAGCAATAGTTCATTATTTTCTACTAGAGAGGTAAAAATGTCAGATTCTACTACCAAAAACCAAGTATTGCACCCCACCTCATTCCTATCCCTAACCATACAAAGCAATAACAGCAATGCAAACAATGCAAGCAACAAT
>NZ_JBSIUV010000095.1:0-3675 GCF_053654515.1 Helicobacter sp. T3_23-1059
GGAGCAAAAAACAAGAGTTGAAAAAGGTAAAGTTACAGATAGTAATACACAACAAGAAAGAGACTATAAAGAAGAGCAGGGTAATGTTACTAAAATCATCAAAAAAATTAGTAACGATGAAGCGCAAAACATAAAGTGGGCATTTAAACTCTCAAATTATGATAACATTGAATTAAATCCATTACTTCAAAAAAATAAAAAAGGTTTTATTGGGCTTAAACAAAGCGGAGCCAGTATTCAATTCACATTAAAAGATATTCTTAAAGAAGGGCAGAATATCAATAGTTTGGTTGATAAAACAATCACATTTTTTGCGTATGTAAATAGCCCAACTTCCAAGATTTACAGTGAATTATATCAAACAAATAATAGCACAAGAGAAAATGAAAGAATAGTCAAACAAGACCGCGTAACATCCATAGAATTAAAAATCATTGAAACAAGATTTAGCTTAGACTTTGATGGACAAACTTTGCAATTTTTAGAAAATGAGCGCGTTATAGGAGAGTGGAATGCTAGTAGCACAAACAAATTAAAGCAAGATAAATATAAAATCAATGTAACTTATGGCAGCGAGAATCTTGATTTAAAGGGCATAGATTGTGTATGCAAAGATGAACTTTGTTATTTATTTCGCCATCTTAATATTAAAGAAAATCTTGAGATTCCGTTAAATGTTGAGTATCAAAAACGCATTTTGATTCTAATAGAGCGATTCAAAGAAACTACCGAATCTACACTTGCTAGAATGAATATCTATATAGACAATAAACGAGTAAGACAAGATGGAAAAATCGAAGACGAAAAAGGCATAAAGCCCATAGATGATGAGAATTTCCCTTATGCCTATATATTAGATAGACCGGGACCTGATTGTATTAAAAGTGAAATCAATTTGCGAATACCAGAGGGGAGATATAATGCAAGTTGGCATAGTGGCGACTTAAGGCAAAGAGTGCTTAGGTTGCATAATGATTTTGTGTCATATAATCGAGCTATTTTAATACACGAGGGATATAAATCTAGTATTTCGCTTAGAAACTCAAAAGGTTGCCTTATTATTGGAAAAGAAAGGGTAAAAGATAAAAATAATCCTAATCTTTGGGCTGATAATATATTAAAAGCAGATGAAAATCATTCAAAAAAAGAGGCACTTGCAAAAGCCATAGAACAAAAAGGTTTTATTAACTCTTATTTAGCCAAATCAAAGGGCAAAGATAAAATAAGCGCGAATGAAGTAGCAGAGAATATTGAAGTAAAGATTAAAAATAATTTTAGCACCCCAACACAGCTCAAAGAAACAAAACAAGATATTCTACCTAATGTGATACGAATCGAAGCACAAGATGGCAGCAATGAGTTTATTGAGATAGAATTACCAGATGATGATAATGCAAGCAATAATGATGACAAACTTAATGCTTTGGTTGAGGACGCAAAAGATATTTTATATGAAATATCGCCATTAAGTTCTATTGAATCAGCTTATGAAAATCTTACTGCTGGTGAATATGCAGATTTTTTATTAGAATGCAGCACAATACTTCCACCTTTAAAATTATTAAAAGCGAAAAGCATAGCAAATAAAATAAAACAAATTATCAATAAAAACAAACACAAAAAAGCCATAAAAAAATCCAAATATGCAACCAGACAAGATGTAATAGATGTGTTAGAAAAAAAGTATAAACTTAAGACTTCGGCAGAATTAAATAAAGAAGGAAATAAAAATTTCGTTAATAATACAAATGTTTATATGGCTAAAGATAACAAACAAATCAAAGAAATATGGGAGAATATAACAGAAAGAGCTGAAGTGTTGAAAGATGTTGGAGCCAATGAAATTGGCAATATGATAAAAAGAAAGAGGTTAAGTGATGGCACTATTCTTAGGTTGCGAAAAACATCTAGGACAGGTGGTTCGGCTATAGATATAGGCAATAAAAAACCAAACACTGTAATCCATAATAAGGCAAAAGAAAATGGCGATTGGTAGAGTTATGCACGAAAATGTAGTGTTATTCCCTGATTTCAATAGTATTGAATATGGAAAATATGATAAATTTTGGGAAATGCAATTATTGTTACAAATTCCAAATCTAACAAAAACAGATATTTTGGAATATTTTGAATATCTTGTGTTTGGTCATTCGGCAACAAGTGGGTGCGAATGTGATTGTAATTTCATTCCTATGTCTTATTTAGATTCAAAAAATGAAATCATAGAAAATGACCCCAATCCTACTTACATTAGCGAATATATTAGTGTTGTAGGGCAATTATTTTTAGCTGGATATATTGATTTTGGCACAAATTACGATAATAATGACCTATCTAAGATAGACTATCCTACAAATTTATCTTATTATAAAGAGGATAAATATGAGGCTTGGATACATTTTAGAGATAATTTCTTTTATAAAGGTGCGTATTATAAAAGCGATGATGATGATATTATGATATACAATGATAAAGAGTATAGTCGCAATGATTGTCCTGCTCATTATGATGAAACAAGTCAAAATAATGTCTTTTGTGGTTATAGCACAATGTTTAGCCCAACCTCTTGGGACACGCCAAAGTATTGGTCTCAATATAATATTTGGGTAGCTTGCACCCCCAAAGGCACGAAATATTTTAATGAGATTTTAGCACCAAAATTCTACAATAAATACAAAGATTTAGAAGTAGAAATTGACGATAAAGGCAATGTCATCAAATGGATAGGACAAATAAATAGATGAATATTTAACCATACAATTACAAAGGGAGTAAAATGACAACGAATCGAAACAAATGTTTTGTAGAATCATATATGCAAGAATCATATAAAGATGACTTAATTAGCGACATATAGAAATCTAAAGGAATGCTTCGCATTAAGTATAAAAAAATTTTGTCTATATATTGCATTATACGAAAACCTTATAGGAGGAACTATAAATGAAAATAGATTGGCAGGATAGCTATACAAGGCGAGAATATTCAATTTTTTCCGCAAAAAGACTTGAGGATTCAACAGAAGCTAGATTATTTATGATGTATAGATTTGGCATTCCAAAATATTCAAATCTAAGCGATAAAGAGTTGGAGAAATATTTTTGTAGCAAAGATATTAAAATTCGCTCAATGTATCCGCCTGTAACTGATACTTTGCACTTCAAAGGCAATCTCCGCATTTCGTGGAGTTTTGATATAAAACATAATAAAAATATTGATTTAATATTTTTCCCTGAAACTAATCCATATATAAACTATGCCTATTTGTATGCAGGGGAATTTATTAAAAAGCCATTTGCAAATGATTTTGGCAATGAAAAATTGGATAAAAAATATGTTAATTGGAAATCAAACTATGATATAAACTATGACTTTGCAAAAGAGATTTTATCAAAGGCGGGATTTAGAGAGTCTCAACAAAAGCGATTTTTTGATTCACGCTTTGGCTCGGTGCTTGTGCCGATGGAAGTAGAATTTGAATGGTATTTAGGTGTGGAGAACATAGGATATTCTAATAAGGCTTGGTTTCAAAATTATGATAAGTTTTTAGGGGGTTATAATATCTGCTTAGGACTTATAAAACGCTATACAATATTACCACAGCATACACAATTACATTTTGTGGATTATACTAATCGCACAAAAACCATTCCACTCTCATTGGTTCAAAAACCC
>NZ_JBSIUV010000096.1:0-3659 GCF_053654515.1 Helicobacter sp. T3_23-1059
TGTCCTTTATTTACTAAATTTTATTTGTGGCATTTGTGGGCTTTGGTAGCCTTGATTTTGGCTAGGATTTTGGCTATTTTGTCCGTTTTGTCCTAAATAGCCTTTATCTCTTGCCCATCGTTGATAGCCAGCTTTTTGATATTCCTCTTTGTTAAAATTTGCATTATTTGCTTTGATATATTCATTTTTGGCTTGGTAGCTTTGTAGCTCGGCTAGTTGTTGGGGCGTTATATCGCCATTTTGGTAGAGTAGCTCGGCTTTTCGCAAAGTATCATCTAATATTATGTCATTTTGTGCGATAGCTTGCGCCCTTGCGTTTTCGCCTTTTCTAAAACCTATTCCATAAGCATCGCGCATTTCATCTTTTTGTTGATTTGAGAGTTTGCCTCCACCTGTGATGATTCTACCGACAACGCTTATTGCCGTTTCCTCATCGGCTTTAAATTTTTGTGCGTTTGGGCTAAGTTTATAGATTCCTCCACTTAAGCTATCTAGTTTTCTATCTAGCCCACCTAAAAATCCTGTGTTGTTTGTGGCTAGCCCTGTGCGAAACAAAAACCCGCCTTTTGCTTCATCATCAGCAGTGCTAACGATATTATCTACCGCTTTTAATGCTTTCATATTTTCATAAAAATCTTGCCTTAGCTTTGTGGTGCTGCTGCTTTTATTTCTCACTTTTGCATCTAAATTTACATTTGCATTTATTTGTTGCATTATCGCCATTACGGGTATGCCTGCTTTTTGTGCGGTGTAAATATCATATTTACTCATTTTTCCGCTTGCCATTTTTGTATCTAGCAACTCATCGCCCGTAAGAAGCGGCACGCCACTTGCATAAAGTTTTGGACTAAAGCCTCCTCCACTGCCTAAAAGGGCTAAATCATTTGCGTTTTCCTCATTTTCCCCGCTTAGATTCTCGCTTTGTGGTTTTTCCTCTACCCCATAATCTTGTGCGTTTTTTTCTAAATAATCAAAATCAAAACTTGGCATCTTTTGTCCTTTTTTTTTGGTTTTTCTAGCGTGTTTAGCGTGGCTTTTAGGATTTGTAGCGTTTTAGGCTTTTAGCGTGTGGCATAGCTTTTGTGGATTATATCTTTGCCCTGCGCTTTATCTAGCTCATCAAAAATATTTCCATTGCTAGATTCTTTTTGCTTATCTAGCTCTTTTATGAGTTCTTTTAGATTGCTTTGCACGCTCATAGCACTTAGATGCAGGCTTGCTTCAAAGCGATATTTTCGTATGTGGTTTATGCCTGCTTGCGTGGTTAGCTCATCTTTTAGCTCTTTTGCGTTTGTTAGGATTTCACGGCTAGAGTTTATAGCTTCTTGCGTGGCGTTAAAAATATCGCTTTTTGCTGCTTTGATAAAATCGCTAGTGTGTTTTTGGATGAGAGATTCTAGGGCTTGGCTAGCGTTGTGTGCGTTTTGGTTCGCAAAATCAGCGCATACTTGCTTGCTAAGTGTATCTACACTAAAATCACTTAAAATCTCATCTAAACGCGCATTAAAAAGCCTTTTTACTTCGCGTGCGTGATAGCTTTCTAAATCGCTTGTGCTTTGTGCGATTTTTTCACTTGCATACGCGTTTATATGGCTTTTTGCTTGCTCTAGGGCGTTTGCTAGCTCATTTGCGATGGCTTCTTGTGTGCTAGATTCTACCTCGTTTTTTGCCTCTTGCTTTAGCGTGGCTAGCTGGGCTTTTAGATTCTCATTTAATTCTTTTAATTCTTGTATTTTTTCAAAAATTAGCATTTGTCTTGCCTCCTTTTTTTAGTTAAAATCCCCGCTTAAAATTTGTTGTTCTATGTCTAAAAAGCGAGGTGGGATTAAATACCTTGCGTTTTTGCTTGCATTTTTATCATAAAGGGCTAAAAAGGCTTTTTCCTCTGCATTTAAGCCCTTTGTTGTGGCAAAAAATAGCGCGTTATCAATCTTGCTAGAATCCACACTGCTAAAATCATATTCTTGGCAAGCATCGCTAAAATCTAAAATGCCCTCGCCCTCATAAACAAAGAATTTTAGCCCTTTTTGCGTTTCATAATAAAAGCCTTGTGGGCTTATTTCTAGCGCGTTTATGCCTTGTGTGAGGCTAAATTCTGCGCGTGTGTTGGCATATCTATCTTTAAGAAAACATTTTGTAGCTTCGTAAGGATAATTTAGCATTCTTTGCATTACTTGCCTTTATTGCGCGTTTTGTGTGGTGTCTTGCGCGGTATCTTGCTGTGCTAAATGCGCTTTTAGTGCTTCTAAAATCTCGCTTTTTAGGCTATCGTGGTCTTTTGCTAGCAAGTCGCGTGCGTTTTGTATTTCAGCTTTGTGGGTTTCTAGCTGTGTGTTTAGCTCATCGATTTTTTCGCTTAGCGTGTTGTTTTTGGTTTCACTTAGCGTGTTTAGGGCTTCTTGCTTTGCGTTTGCTAGGGATTCTAGGGCGCGTGATATTTCATCTTTTTTTTGTGTTAGTTCAGTTTCATAGCCCTCTTTGTCAGCATTTAACGCGCTTCTATGTGCTTCTAGCTTGGTATCTAGCTCGGCTTTTAGCGCGTTTGCTTGACGGAGCATAGAATCTAGTGCTTTCCACTTCTCATAAGCCTCTAAAATTGTGTCCTCTTTTTCTAAAATCGCTTCAGCTTTTTCGCGCACCTTGTCATAAATTGCTTCTGTTGCTACTAGATTATCATTTGTTGTTTTTGCGTTTTGCGTGGTGGATTCTATCGTAGCATTTGCCTCTGTGATGGCTTGCTCTGCCCTCTCTTGCATTGTTTTAAAATCTTTTTTTGCTTGGGCTAGCGTGGTTGCGATTTGGGTAGCTAGCTCATTTACTTTTTGCGTGCTAGAGTTAAGCGCATCTAGTGCGTCATTTGTGTTTTTTATACCTGTTTGGTAGCTTTCATCTAGGGCTACAAAGGCATTGTAAGTCTCTGCGATAGTTTGCAAAGTGATTTTTATTTGCTCCCTCCAGCTTGTGTTGTTTTTTAGCGCGTTTGCTAAAATCTCATCAAATTTCTTTACACCTAAATCGCTAGGGTTTTGTGTGTTATTTTGTGGATTTTGCGCGGGGTTAGATTCTTGGCTAGAATCTTTTGTAGATTCTTGCTCGCCATTTTGGGTTGATTCTGCGTTGCCCTGTGTTTGTTGTGATTCTTGCGTGCTAGATTCTAGGCTAGATTCGCCCTCGTTTTTGTTTGCTTCTTGTGTTTGATTTGTGGATTCTAGGGCTTCTTGCTCGCTTAGATTTTCTTGTGTGTCTAGCTCGTTTTGTGGATTTTTAGATTTTGCCATTGTTTTTTCCTTTTTGTTTGGATTTTAGCGCGTGGATTTGTGTTTTATACGATTGGCACAAAAAGCGTGTCTTTGTGTTTTAGCCATTGTGCTGTGGCGTCATTTGGCACGATTAGGATTTCGCCTTGCGTGAAAGTGTAGTTTGCAGAGCCTATGCGTAAATTAAACTCATCTTGCCCGATGTAGCAAAATGCTAGACAATTTACTAAGCTATATTTTTTAGTGATAGATTTTAGGCTAGGCGTGCTTATGCTTGCTTTTTTGGCTTCGTTAGATTGTTCGCTAGATTCTTGGCTAAAAAACTCTTGGGCGTTTTTGTTTGCCTCGCTTATTTTTTCTTTTGCCTCGCTTGCTAGCTCTTTTGCTTTATCTAGCGTTTTT
>NZ_JBSIUV010000097.1:0-3630 GCF_053654515.1 Helicobacter sp. T3_23-1059
AAATGGGCGTTTAAATTCTCAGATGATAATAGTGTTCTTTTAGATTCATCGCTTCAAAAAGATAAAAAAGGTTTTATTAGACTTAACCAAAGCGGAGCTAGTATTCAATTCACATTAAAAGATATTCTTAAAGATAAAGGGCAAGTTAATAATTTAATCAATAAAACAATTACATTTTTCGCGTATGATGAATCTATTGGAATAAATCAAAATACAATCGATAACAAAAAAGCAAATAATGTTTATGATAGCAATCTAAAAAAAACTCGCAAAGAAGTAAAGGTGGAGATTGATAATGCTTATGCGCAATATCGTGTATCACATTATAAAGACGATTGGAATGAAAGGCAGATTCAAACCGACCGCATAACCTCCGTAACTCTAAAAATCATTCAAACAAGATTTAGTTTAGACTTTGATGGGCAAACCTTACAATTTTTAGAAAATGAGAGGGTTATGGGGGAGTGGAATGCTAGTAGCACAAATAAATTAGAAAAAAATAACACAATCAATGTAACTTATAACAGCGAGAATCTTAATTTAAAGGGTATAGATTGTGTATGTAAAGATGAACTTTGTTATTTATTTCGCTATCTTAATATTGAAAAAAATCTTAAGATTCCGTTAAATGTTGAGTATCAAAAACGCATTTTGATTCTAATAGAGCGATTCAAAGAAACTACCGAATCTACACTTGCTAGAATGAATATCTATATAGACAAAAAAAGAGTAAAACAAAATGGAGAAATAGAAAAAGAAAAAGGCATAAAACCCATAGATGATGATAATTTCCCTTATGCTTACATACTTGATAGACCGGGACCTGATTGTATTAAAAGTGAAATCAATTTGCGAATCCCAGAGGGGAGGTATAAGGCAGAATGGCATAATTATGGGATAAGAATCAATACAATTCAAATTTATAATAGATTCGTTTCGCTTGGTAGAAACATACTTATTCACAATGGCAACACACCAAAAGATTCTGAAGGTTGCATACTAATAAATGATTATTTTATGGATAATGTTAATGATATTATATTTCAAAACAAACAAGAAAATATAACAAAAGAGCAGAGATTAGCAAAATCTTTAACGAAAGACTTTACAAAAGAAATACTTGGCAAAAGCACAAATAATATAAATAATTTTGTTAAAGAATATATTGAGGTAAGGGTTAGAAATAATTTTAAGAAACATAGAATAAATATTTCATTAACATTTGATGGAGAATTTTTATCAATACTGATAAACAATAGAATAACACATTCATTTCAAGCCGTAAGTGGAAGAGAACAAAAAATAAACAACAAATATTACTTCACTTATGAAAAAGAAAGACAAATGTTAAAAAATGAGGGACCCATACCTGAAGGGGAATATTTTATTACTCCATTAAGTGAAAATATAGATGATGGTATGCAATATTGGGATAAAATGGGTAGGAAACAAAAAATTGCTGGTTGGCTATCTTTTATTGGAAAAAATATTGGCTCTTGGGCAAAAGCGACACCAGCTTGGGGCAAAATTCGTATACCCATTCAGCCTAAAACAAAGATTATTATAAATGCTCAAGGACAAAGCATTATTAGAGATAATTTTTTTATACACGGTGGCATTGGTGTTGGAAGTGCAGGTTGCATTGATTTATGGAAAAACAATGATGAATTTTTTAAAGTTTTGCTAGAATATGTGAATAAATATAGAGATGATACTTTGCAAAATCAAGGCAGAGTTCCATTAAGTGTAAAATACAAAAATGGAATAAAGATAGAATGCGATAGTGATTACTATACGAAACAATGTATGGAATTTAATAATGAAAAATAAAAAAATTGTTTTGGGTGCTAAAATTTTTATAGCTTTATTTTGGATAAATGGTATGTATTTTTTTATTGATGAGTTTATACATAATCAACAAAGCGCTAAAGAATTATTTTTAAAACATTGGGACATATTTTGCGTTATTTTTTTAGGCTGTATTAGTGTAATATTGGATATATTTTACATTAAAAGAAACATTGCAATAAGTTATTTTTTTATAGTATGGCTCAGTATAATTGCAATTGTATTCATAAGAATCTTGTTGTATGGAATTTAATAATGAAAAATAAAAAAAGGTAATATATGAATAAAATTCTATGTTATATTATTATGTCGATGACTTGGTTTGTGGGCTATTTTGCGTGCAGTCTAATTTTAGAATCTTGTCTTGATGTAATAAATTTTATAATGCAAGAGGATTTTTATAATACAAAAAAATTTATGACTTGGAAAACTTGTCAATTATTTATTTTGCTTAATCCTTTTTGCATTGTTTGTTATACGAAATGTGCTTTTTTACGCGGTAGATTTAGAAATATTGTATTGTTTAGCATTGTTAGTTCTTTGATATTTCTTGGATTGTATATTATTTGGAATTATTTTAATGGATTTAATCCTAGTCATAAAGTCTATTTACTATCTTTGGCATTTTTATTAAGTATAGTAGCCTTTATAAAACTTCACTTTATTTATAGAAATAAAATATTAGAATTTGCAACCATAAGTATGTGCGAATTTTCATCTATATTTATTATTGTATTATTCCCAATATAGTAAGCGGATAGTATTAGTGGGAGATAAAAATGAAACAATCAACTAAAGGATTCTAAATGCGGGGCGAAGAAATCATCGCGTGTGTGCTTTTTGTAATGTTTGTAACCACACTATTTACAAGGCGCAAAATGGTAATTTTTGTGCTTCGGTGTGCCATTTGTTTTGCGCCATTTTGCCTTTTTATTTATGAGGATATTAGGGATAGAACTAGATACTTGTTAGATGAGAGCGCGATTTGGGTTTGTGGATATATTTTTAGCATAAGTTTAATATGGACTTTGCCTATTTTGTTATTCTTTTTGGCATTGTCGTGGGGTAAGGCATATTTTGGTAAAAAATTCGCTGATAAAGAATATGAAGGATAAGACAATGAAAAAGATAAAATCTATTATAATGAACGAATTTTACACTTACAATCTGCTTGAAGTATATGCAATGAGCAGTGAAAAGTATGTGAATTTAAGCGATGAGGAATTGAAAGAATATTTTTGCTCCCAACAAATCCCATTTAGGCATAAATACCCAAAAGTCTCCGATACCCTGCATTTCAAAGGCAACCTCCGCATTTCGTGGAGCTTTGATATAAAGCACAATAAAAATATTGATTTAATCTTTTTCCCTGAAAATAATCCCTTTGTAAATTATGCCGTCCTTTACACTAAAGATTTCCCAAAACAAATGAAAGATGAAACCATTGAGAGAGGAATCACTAGATTCAAAGTAGATTACAATATAAATTATGATTTTGTCAAAGAGATTCTATCAAAGGCTGGATTTAGCGAATCCCAACAACAGCGTTTTTTTGATATGCGTTTTGGCTCGGTGCTTGTGCCGATGGAAGTGGAATTTGAGTGGTATATTATAGATTCTAAATTTTCTTTTGAGAAAATTAGTATTGTTCAATATGATAGATTCCTAACTAGCCCTATTTTGATAGGAATCATAAAATCCCATAAAATCCTACCACAAAACACTTCTTTAGATTTTAGCCAAGCAGAAATTATCATTTATGATAAACCCAAACCATTTATG
>NZ_JBSIUV010000098.1:0-3609 GCF_053654515.1 Helicobacter sp. T3_23-1059
TGTTTGAATCTAATGAATCTAAATTATTGTTTGAATTATTTGATTTTAAATTAGAATCACTAGATTTGTTAGATTTATTTGAGTCTTTTGAATTTGAATTTGATTCAAAAGATTTATTTAAATTGCTTGAAACATTTGAATCCAAATTTGAATCTAACAAATCCAAATCACATTCCAAATAATAAATAGGCTTTGATTCGTCTAAATCATTGTTTGAATCTGTGTTGGCTAAATTTGAATCATTTGCACTTAAATTTGAATCTAAAGCATTTGAATCACTTGCATTTGAGTTATTAAAATTTAGATTTTCATTAGAATCCAAACTTCCAAAGAAACATTCATTATATGGCAGAGTGGATTCAGTGCCACCATTTAATAGCACTCCGCAAAAATAGATTTTAGATTGCAAAGTATCTATGCCTTTAGAATCTAATATTTGTATGTCGATAATCTCCCCATCATAAGCAAAAATATTTTCTATTGTTTTATTTTCATTGCTAGGCATTTGCAACCTTTGATATTTCATTTTTAGATAGATTTTTAGTGAGTTTATGATAGCTACTACTCCAATATTTATCGCTTTGTATTCCTGCTAATACATTTTGATAAAATTCATTTCTAGCATTTTTGTATTCACTTGATACATTGCCACAACGATATTCGTGGTATAGTGTTTTTTCTATCTCTTCATCGTTTGGATAAAATATAAAAGGCAAGAATTTTGATATGGCGTATTCATTAGCAGCTTTGCTTAAATCAATTTCTTTTAATATTGTAAGTTCATAATTGTTGGTAGATTTTAATGTTTTTATTTGTTTGTCTTGTTTATCCCAATAAATAAACTCAAAATCTCCCTTTAAGTTTGCCCCATTTGCTTTTGAAATTATTTTTTCTAGCATATCATTTAGTTTGTCATAAACACTTTGGAGTTGTGATTTGATTGTGTAAAAATTTTTAATGCTATTATAGTATCTATCAGCCATTTTTTGTTCGCAACGAGCCTGTATCTTTTGCTCCAATATTTTGTTCTCAATATGACAAATATAGTTATTTCCTATCATACTTCTAGCCCACATTCTAAAGGCTTTTGCACCTTTTATGGATTCTAGATTTTCATCTATTGTTTGGAATTTTAGGAAAATGGAGTGGATAGGGCGCATAGCGTTAAACTTGTTTAGCAAAGTATTCATATTCCTTGAAACATTTGGAATGTCAGCATCTGGTATCCATTCATTTATATCTATAACTTCTATACCTATGGAATCTAGTTTATGTAAAGCCCAAGTGGTGCAGTTATGAAAAGCTGGAAGCCAATTTGTAAGATTGAAAGGGTTGAGTGGTATTGTATTGTAATATAGATTTTCCTGTAAAATATTTAAACTTTTTAATTTGCTATTATCTTTTTGCAAATTACCATTTCTATCTTTCGTTTTTTGAGTATCTTGTTTTATTGATTTTAGCAACATTTCATATTGCTCTTTTGAAACTTCAAAAATACAACGATTATTTTTGCTAAAGCTACTTTTTGCTCTTTGTGTGTATTCATATATTTGCCTATTACTATTCCATTTTGGCACAAAATGATTATTTTCAAAAACTTTCCCCCAATGGTTAGTTGCTTCATCAACAGGTGCAAATCCATAAAACCCATCGCTAAATTCAACCGATTCAAATTTTTCATACCACTTGATTTCCTCTTTTCTAAATATCACCATTTTGCCAAGACTATCATTCCAAGATTCTATGTTCTTTTCAAATATAAGTTCATCTAGCTCATCAGGGTGTTTTCGTGTCAAGCCTAAAAATGTATGCGGTATTCCTTCTCGTATCGGGTGAATATAAATTGTTACGAAATATGACATAATTAAATCCCTGTTTGCGCTATTTGATTCCATCTCTATTTGTAAAGCCATAAGCCAAAAGCCACCATAAAATGCTTAATAATACAAAAACACACCAAAAGCTGGGTTTATAAATTTTGTATTTTATGATATTTTTCTTTTCTAAAAAATAGAACCAAGTAATGTAAAGAAATATTTTGCATAGTGCAAAATATAGAATATATCCATACTCGCTATTTAATGACTTAATCCCTACCATATCTACTAAAACACTGCATATTAAGCCACTTGGAATAAAAAATATGATATATGATATTATCATTAAAGACAAACAAATGAAACAATCAAGTATAAATTCACCTATACTAAATTTTTGATTCATTTTGTGCTCCGAATCGCTAGTGTAAAATCTTTGGTTTGTTTATTTTGAAATAAAGTTGCAGAGAATCCTGAATTGGTGTTATGTTGATGAAGTAATAATTCGTATTTTTTAAAGAAGTGTTTAGTTTGTAACTCGCCAAATTCGCCATTAAGTTTATCCATATTGAAAGCATCCTTTGCTTCATTTTTTGTTTTAGTAAAAATATCATCATCTTGCTCTAAATTAGCTAAAACTTCTTGTTCTTGACATTTTTTACTTACTATATGCTCTAAATTCACTTGAATTTCCTTATATCCTCTAGGATAATTTGCATCTTTTATCTTTTTACCATCAAAATCTAGCTCATAGATTTTTCTAGGATTTCCATTAGAATCTTTGAGTAAGTCAAAGTAAAAATAGCTCGCTTGTGCTAGCTCGGCATAGTCTCGCAAATCATCAATTTTATTTTTCATTTAAATGCTCCTTATAATTTTCTTTGTTTGAAGTTTATTTTAAACCCACTACCTTCATTGCCTTCAATAAATATGCCATACAGATTGTATTCATAGTGCTTGTTATATAACAAACTTTGTATTATACACCAATAGGAATATGGATTGACAAATGCTGTCGTGCCACCACCTACGATAAATAAAAATATAAAAAGTGGCATAATAGATTTTGATAAAAATCTAGAAACTTTTTGGAATCTCGGCGATTTTAATTTTGTTTTATCAATCGTTTTGATTAGAAAATATATGGCGATAAGAAGAATTACTACAAACCATACTAACCCCAAAACCAAGCCAGAAATATACATAAAAACAAATGTTTGTTTGTTGCCTAACATAATTCCAATAATAACAATGCTAATAAAGACGAGAAATAATACGATAAACACTTTTTCATTTAGCGAATCCTTAAGAAAAAATACATATTATACTCAAACCAATCTTAAGTTACCTTAATTTGATAATTTACTCGAATCTAATACATTTTATTTGTAGGGTTTGCTTGAATCCAAGTAACAAATACCGCATTTTCACAAGGTGTCCTTATTGTGTTATATTAAAACTGTAAATCTTGCCACTATTATACCCAATCAAACCTTACGCCACCCTAATGCTAAAGATTCTATAACTAAAATGCTTTTTATCATAAATCTTTGTAAGTGATTCTAATATAGATTCTAGTGTATTATTGCTAGCTAAATCGTTTGGAAAATCATCTTTGCTTATAGAATCAAAGCTAATATCTAGTGATTTATTTGCATTATAAAAATCAGCCTGACTAGATATAGTAACTTCGCTAGATTTTCTACTCTCATAAATGCTAGGCGTAAAATAAAACTCATCTAATCCATCATAAGCAGTGATAATAGATAAATTAGGAATACTAAAATCTACA
>NZ_JBSIUV010000099.1:0-3574 GCF_053654515.1 Helicobacter sp. T3_23-1059
CGCATAATTTTAGCGAAATTTTCAAAGTCAAAAACTCATCTAAAATAAGGAAAAATACAAAAAAACAAATGCAAAAAATTATCAAAAAAAGTAAAATCCAAAAAAGCAAAAAAAAGCAAAAAAAAGAAGCAAAAAAGTCAAAAATGGTGGAGGTGCAGAGGCTCGAACTCTGGACCCACTGATTAAGAGTCAGTTGCTCTACCAACTGAGCTACACCTCCAAAATCTAGCACAAAAAAGCGCAAAAAAAAACAAGACAAATAAAAAAAGCGTGATAAAAAACCACACGCAAAATCCAAAAAACAGGCGAGCGATATTGTAGCAAAAATTTTATAAACTACGCATAAAGCAGTGTTGATTTAGATATAAATAATACGAAAAATTGTATAATCGCTTTTTGCAAAATCTGCTAGCACAAACACTAAAAATCCAAAAGCGCGATAAATCGCCATAAACCCTACAAACTAAGCTAACACAGCTAAAAAGCACAAAATAATACGCAACATAACGCAAAGGAGAATCTAAATGCTACTTTTTACACCCGGTCCCACCCCTATCCCAGAATCTATCCGCCAAGCTATGGCTACTCCCACGCTCCATCACCGCACCAAAGAATTTGAAGCCATTTTTGCCAAAGCAAAATCCGCGCTAAAAATAATGCTAGAAATGCCTGAAGTCCTGCTTCTTGCTAGCAGTGGCACGGGGGCTATGGAAGCGTGTTTGCTAAGTCTTACTACTTCAAAGATTTTGAGTATAAATTGTGGCAAATTTGGCGAGAGGTGGGGCAAAATCGCTAAAGCGCATAATGTGGATTATAAAGAAATAAAGCACGAATGGGACACGCCAGCAAGCCCAGAAGAGGTATTAGAAGCGATAAAGGCAGATTCTAGTATTGATTGCCTTGCGTTGCAAGTGTGCGAATCAGCGGGGGGATTGCGCTTAAGTGTAGAATCTATCGCAAAATCTATCAAAAACTACAACCCAAATATAATGATAATCGCCGATGGTATCACCGCTATGGGCGTAGAAAAAATCGACACTACGCATATAGACGCGCTCATTGGCGGAAGTCAAAAGGCGTTTATGCTGCCCCCTGCGATGAGTATCATAGGGCTATCAAACGCAGCGATAAAGCGCATAGAAGAGCGCAATATCGGGCTTTATTTTAACCTCGCCATAGAGCTAAAAAATCAGCGCAAAAATACCACTGCTTGGACTGCGCCTACGACTATCACGCAAGGGCTTGTGAAATATTTTGAAATCATCGAATCTATGGGGGCAACGATTTTAGGCAAAGAGATTTTGGGACAAAACAAATCTAGCGAATGGGATACAAACGCCCTGCAAGCAGGCATAGAATCTATCTATGCGCATACAAAAAAGCTTAGCCTATCTACTCGCTCTGCGATAAAAGCACTAGAACTAGCCCTTTATCCAAAATCCCCTGCACTTGCTATGAGCGCGGTTTTGGAGAGAAAAAACGCTGTGCAAATCCGCGCAGAGCTAAAAAAACTAGGAGTAAATGTCGCTGCTGGGCAAGATAGCATAAAAGAGCAGATTTTTCGCATAAACCACATGGGGCTTATTGAAATTTATGAGGCTTCTTGGGTAGTAAATGCGCTAGAAATGGCGTTAGATAGGCTTGGGCTACGCAAATTTGATGGCGCGGGAAATGCTGCGTTTTTAAGCGAATTTTACGCAAAATAGATTTTGTGGATTTTAGCAGTGATTAGGGATTTTATCTAAGGATTTTAGCAAGGTGGAATCTAAAAAAACAATATATTATCCATACAATGATTTTTTGTGCGATATGAAAATCTTAAGCGGGATTATAGAGGCAGATTTTGGTGTGCCTAAAGCACTTGTATGTATCGCACGAGGCGGAATGTGTATGAGCCATTTTCTCTCTCTCAAATGGAATCTACGCGCAGAATCAATCTACACCATAAACGCCACTTCCTACACGGATAGAAAATCTAGCACTTCTCTCACACTCGGGCAAATCCCCCACATAAAAGAAAATCGCGTGCTAATCATCGATGAGATAGTCGATAGCGGACGCAGTCTAAGCGCGGTGATGCAATCTTTGCGCAAGGCATATCCGCACAATGCAAAAGAGTTTAAAAGTGCTGTGATTTTCCAAAAACCAAATGCAAGCGTGAGGGCTGATTTTTTCGTGCGCGAAAATGTGGATTGGATAGATTTTTTTTGGGAAGTGGATATGCTTGGCGATTAAAAATTCGCAAAAAAAAAAGCAAAAACGACAAGTTGCAAAATCTAACACAAACAACCTATCTAGCGCGATAAAATCTACCTAAAATATCTCATATTCCCAATATATCGCATTTTTTTTGGTTGGCGGTGCAAATCTTTGAGGAAATGCCACCACACCAAAATCTTAGGGAATTTAAGCGTTGCAAGCATTGCTTGTATCCCTAATGTATCTTTTGAAAGCGGGATTTTAAAGACTTTCATCGCATAGCCTAAAATCACGCTACTAAAAAACCCCTCATATCGCACCCTAAATTCTGAATCTTGCCTACTTTGTGCCTCATAAAATCCCCAAATGATAAAGCCTAGCCGCACAAAGCAATACGCCCTAAAATACTCTCGCAAAGATTTATAATCGCTAAAATCCCCCCGCAACGGCTCTAAAAAACTAGGGATTTGTGCGGGGAAAGCAGCTTGCTTTTGGACATTGATGATAGAAGTGGCGCGCTTGCGATACACATACAACCCCTCATTTGCATAAGCGACTTTGTGGGCGAGGCAAAATAGCAATGTCCCAAAGTCGTGGTCTTCGTGGTAGATTCCCTCTGTGTAGCGCAAGGCATAGCGGTTTAAAATCTCCGCTCTAAACAGCCCTTGCCACGCAAAAAAGAAATCATAATATCGATTGCGCGTTAGTAGCTCTAATCCCGTGTCATACTCGTTTTGTTTGAGTTTGGAGAGATACGCGCCTTTTGTGGATTGCTTGGTGGTATCATCATATTCTAGCCAATTATGCACGGCAATGTCTAAATCCCCATTAAGCAGTCTTGCCACGCATTTTTGTATGCAATCCTTTGTGATAATATCATCGCTATCTACGAAGTGAATAAGCGCGTCTTTTGGCAACTCTTGGGTGATAAAGTCATTGATACGCTCCAAATCGCTTTTGATGAAATGTGGCGTGATTTGGCTGAAATGCGCGTCTAACTCTTGCGCTGTAATTGTTTTGTAGGTTTTGGTAAATGTGTGGGTTTGAGCGAGGGATTTTATTTCCCTATTTATTGCGGATTTGCTTTCCTCTACTTCCCCCTCACTTGCATAAGATTTTTGTTCGCAATCTATTAAGCCACCTCCCTTGCGGAGGGGGTTTGGGGGTGGGTTTAGCTCTGTGGAATTTAATGTGGATTCTACCCTCCCCTTAAGCCCTCCATCCGCAAGGGAGGGGGGATTTTGTATTTCAAAAAACCCTCGCAACGCAGAGCCTTTAATGAATTCAAGTCCAAAATTTCGCGCCGAGCTTAGCCCTCCATTTGGCTTTGAAATGACAAAAATGCGCTTATCTCGCCTAGCAAAATCTAGCGCAA
>NZ_JBSIUV010000100.1:0-3504 GCF_053654515.1 Helicobacter sp. T3_23-1059
TAGTACTTTTAAGATAATATTTTAAAAATACTATTTTAAAATATTATCTTAAGTTTCTTGGATAAACCTTATGCTACCTTTTATAGCATTAAGATAGGCTACTTTTAGCATTATTATGCCATTTTCGCATTCTTTTAGAAACAACAATCGTTCAAATATTTCTTTGTCTATTACTCCTATGCTTCCTGCGCTACCAAATTCATCATTATATACTTGATACAAAAAATATGGCTTTGTGCCTTGTGAATTACATTGTTCATCTGTATAAATAGGCATATTATAGTTTCCCCATCGCCTACCTATACTAAATGGATAATTAGATTCTTTTGATTCTATGGGAGAGTTATTTTTGATAATGTTGTGGATATTTATAAAGTATGTTCCCTCTTTTATTGCGCCGTGTTCTTTATCGCAATGCTCTTTATCATAATAAAAATACGCTATTTGAGAATCATTGTTTGCTTGTGGGTTATGATTAAGTTGTGCATTGTGGTTTGTTTGTGAGTTGCGATTTGATTGTGGGTTATGATTGTCTTTGTTAGAATGTGAAATATTTATGTAAGAAATGGCAATTTGTTTTTCGCTTGGTTGTGTTGCTTCGCTTAGAGGTGTGCCACTTCTAGCTTCATAACTTGCTATTTCGTTATTGCCTTGCATTACTGATAGTGTGAATCCATTGAAATACAAATAAATCTTTGCTTTGAAATAAAGTGTGGCAGGATATTTTTGATAATTATTAGGTGTTAGAATCTTGTTTGTGGTGTTTTTGGATTCGCTCATAGTTTTATTGGAATCTACATTATTAGATTCTTGATTAGATTTTTGGTTAAATTGTTGATTAGGTTCTTGATGAGATTCTTGTGAATGTGGTGATTGTATATAGACATTATTAGATTCTTTTGCGAGGTAATATGGATTTATTTCATAATCCTCATCATTGATAAGTTCTACGCTAAAAAAGTCCCCTCTCTCATTTTGTGGAATCTCAAATATAACTTCGCCATTTGCAGTTGTGATTTTAGAATCATAGCATTGTTTAGAATCTATGTTTGTGATTTGAATCTCTTTGTTTTTTAGGGGAGTTAGCAAATCATAATCTTTGATGATGAGTTTAAATGGGAATGTATCTTGTGTGTCCATATTGCTTGCCTTTTGTTTGGTGTTATTATGTGTGGGTATAACTTGAATGCTTTTGGTTTGTGTGTTTTTGTTTTGGTTATATTAGTTGTTTTAACTATTTGAATCCTTTTGTGGTTGTTTTAGTTGCTTGAATTTGTTTGTGTTGCTTGCTTCTTGAATCGTTTGTGCTATTTGAATTATTGAGATTATCGAAATTATCTAAATCATTTGATTTATTTGAATCTATACCTTATTTAAATTTACATTTTAGGTTATTTTTATTATTTAGGTTATGTTAGATTAAATTGCTTTTTTTAATCCTATTGACTTTGTTTCTTTTTTTTGTTTATAAGGCAGGTTGATTTTGTTTATATGGTAGGTTTTATTGGGATTTTCGTTATTTTATCAAAATAGTTTTATGATTATTCTAACTTTAAATCTAGTTTTTGCATCATTTCTTTGCTCCAGCCTTTTGGAGGGTTTGTGATGCTAGGGTAGATTCTAGGGAAAAATTCGATATATACGCCTTTGTTATCGCTTAATTCAAAATAGTATTTGCCTAGTGGGGAGGGTGTGATTTTGCTTGCTTGTTCTATTTGGCTTTCACTCATATCATATATTTCATATTTTTGGATTTGGCTTATTGGTTGGTTTAGGGATATTTGTTTATAGCCTTTAGATTTTTTCATCATTTTTTCTTCTTCTTCATAGCTATAAGACCATTGCATTATATTAAGTCTAACAAACCCTTCAATATACCCAAATTCAAATTCTAATGGCGATATATTTGGATAAAAGATTGGGATAAATTCCGTGTTTGGGCTTGTTTTTGTGTAAGGATTTTTCATCATTAAATAATCATAGTCTGTTTCGTCTTGATTGTGTGTTAGAGTTTTATCAAAATGTTCTTTATATGCCCCTGCGTTAAAAAGTAAATGATTTTCATCTTGGAATCTACCACTAAAATACGGAATCAAAAATTCTCTCAAACTCCACACTAAATACGCATAAAACAACTCATCATATAATAAGATTTTATGATTTGGTTGATTGATTCTAGCTAGAAAATCTAGGGTGATTAAATCAAGCATATTATTGCGGATAATCTCGCGAGTGTCGATATATCTCCTTATCATAGATTCTGGCAAAACCCCTTTTTGTGTTAGATTTTCAAAAAGACTATTATGCAAATGATATGCGTTGATTCCATTATTTTTATTTATAGATTCTATGTAGTTTGCGATAAATTCTGTGTTTTCTTGGTGTAATTGCGTAAAATATGAGATGATTTGCTCCTTTGTCAAAACGATATTATCTTTGTGCCTAAAGTAGTGGATTTTTTGATAGGGGATAAGGTTTTCATCGGCAAATACTAAACATTGCGTTACACCTCTTTTTTTTTCGCACGCTAACATTGAGCTAAGATAAAGCTGATTTGCGTTTGGTTTTTTTGCATTTAAATTTATTTTGTTTAACCAAAATGTATTTAATTTTTCAATGTTTGTTTCTGTTATTGTTGAAGGTATAAAAATAGGAGCTATATTATTTTGTTTATTGCGTTTAAAGATGATTTTTCCAAGATACAATGTCGCTGTAAAATCTTGTATTTTGCCAAAAATTGCGCTTGTATGCAAACCCAGCTTTACCCTATCATCAACAGCTACAATGTTTGTTTGTATTCCTAGATGTATCGTTTTGTCTTTTTTGAAATTGAATGGATAGTATTTGATGTCTGGTTTTTCATACGAACTCATTTTATTTGCCTTGTGATATAGTTTTTACAATCTGTGTTGCCACATATCTAGGGTCTCGCTCGTTTGGCTGTAATTCGTATATATTTTGTTCTTTTCTATTATCGCAATTTACCATATTTTTATCATCCGCGTTGCATTTTTTTATAAACATTTTAAATATACTATCTAGAAGTTTATCATTGTTATCAAAATATATAGCATAAGAATTTAATACATATTTTGATAAGCCATCTGGTTGGCTAATTTTTTTTTGGTCTATGTAATAATGTCTAATTTCGTGAAAAATTGTCATTAGCATCATTTTCTGTTTTTTTATCAATCCATTATTGATAACAATCGTATTATTTTTATAATATTCAAACTTGCCCCCAACTAATGCGCCGTCTTTATGTTTCCTTGCATATTCTCCATATTCTTTTTTATTCATTTGGGAGGCAAACAAAATATCTATACTTTTTAGCCCCAATTTACTACATAAATGTTCAATAAGTTTTGTATAAAACTCGTGAGTATTCGTATTTTTGCCATTTTGTTGTTTGGTTTCATAAAAAGATTGTATGGAATATTCTATATATGTATCCGTATCTTTTTTATAGTTTTTATTTTGTTCTCTAGTATTGTTTATAAAATT
>NZ_JBSIUV010000101.1:0-3423 GCF_053654515.1 Helicobacter sp. T3_23-1059
AAAATCCAAATGATTGGGCATACGATGATTATGAACAAGATAAAGCACTGTGTTTTAGCATAGTGATATGTCCTAGTGGGCAAATTACAGAAAAAGATGACGCAAACGAGGAAATAAAAAATGCCTGAAAGCAATAATAGTCAAAAAAAAGAAAAACAGGCACAACAGGCAAGTCCATTTGATGAAACAATTTTATCAACGGAATTGGAATGTTGTTATAATGAATTTAAATATTATAAAGAAAAAGTAAAGAATGAAATTGCAGCATTTGGATTTGCTGTAAGTTATAATTTGCAATTCTTATGGCAAAATAGCCCGAAGATTGATAAAATCACAAATTTATCACAAACCATAAAACAAACAAATATTGGTTCACAAAAGCAACAAATTCAAGAAATACAAAATTTTTTAAAAACTAAAGGAATAGAGCCATTAGGATTATGTTACACTCCATATCCGAGAGATATAGAAACTTTAGAGGATAAAACAAAAAGACAAAAAGCAGAAAAATACTCACATCATAAAAACAATAAACCAAATCCCATTCGGGAACATAAACGCCCTATAAGATTTTACGCGACACTTGATTGGGATAAATTTTATATGAATTTTCCTATAGTAAAAAGACTAAGCAAAAATTATTTAAACAACCAAAAGATATATAATACAAAATTTACCAGTCAAATGGAGGCAATGCTTATTGAAAATAAATATATTATTGCTATACTCAAAGAACTTCCTCAAGGCTCATACATATTTAACTTTGCAATAGATATACGAGAAAATCGAAGCGATTTAAATAAAGATTCTTATATTATCTTAAGAGAAAACGAAGCAACTCCGCAAGGCTATAAATTAGTATCGCATTGCAAACCCTATGAAATAGATACTTTAAATTGCCAAAACCAAAGTTTCAGCGATGAGGAATTTATGAGACAAGCCTTTACGAATTTGTTATTAAATATGACAGGGCAATTCAGCGCAGATATTTCAGCAGCATTACTCATTAGGCAAGCTGGCAAAGCCATTCCTATGGTAGGGCAAACAATATTAGCCTATGAAGCTTATAATGTGAGCAAAGAAATTAATCAGCAATCTTGGAATGACACGATGCAAGATTTATCACTTTATGCTTGTAGTGGAAAATTTAGCCTTAATTATGCTCCTACAAAGATAAGTATTAGAAAACAAATTAAAAGTAATACAAGTGCTATAGAGTATCGCATTGATGAAATGGTAGCTTATGTGTATGATAGTTTTGATTTTTTAGACCAATATCACGATTTTAATGATGAAGGAGAAATAATTAAATTAGGGCAGCCTGTGGGAGCTTGGGATTTTAATCAAAAGGCTTTTAGTATTTTGGGCTCTATTAAGCAAATGGCAACATATAAGCCTGAGATGTTTAGTTATATAATCTCAACATTAAATCTCAAAATAGATATAGGTTCTTTATTTAAAGTAGAAATTTCTGATATTTTGCAATCCTCTCAAACCAATCCATATTATCTCTACAACCAAGATTATCAAGATTATCAAAAATTCACGCCTTATGGACTAGACTTTAGATTGTATAGCAAAGATATTATTAAAACATTAGATTTTAAAGACTTTCCTTTTAAAACTCTATATAGCACGATAGGATATGGTAATGATTGATAGTATTTTATGGGGATTTTTTTTAGGAATACTAGGTTTCATAGGAATGATATGGGGGTTTTTATTATTGTATATACCTATTTTTTATCTCTATAATCGTTTTATTGATAAAAATGCTATTTATGCAGAGGGTTTTTTGAAATATTACTTTTTGGGATACGCACTTGTATTTATCTTATTTGAATGTTATATTGCATTATATGTGCCTTTTGATTATAATTTTTTTGATGAAGATAATGCTATTTACTATCCTATACAATCAGAATATGCAGAATATAACAAAGCTTTTGGAATCTTTATGCCTGTATATGTCATAGGGATTCCTATTGCGTTTTATCTAACAAAACTCATCAATAAACTCCACAAAATAAATCAAACTCCACAAATTTTACATAGAGACAAAACGATAATATTTGGCATATTAGCACCAAGTGCGTTACTATTGTATTCTGTTGTTGATACAATTCCCATAACAAAGAATCTTTTGGGGCTTTTAAGAGGGCTAGTATGAAAGACCTTCCTTTTAAAACTATATATAGCACGATTAGGATAGAGCAAATGATTGATGGTATTTTATTTAGTTTATTAAAATTTTATTGTAAAATAAAGCTATTTTAAATAGGATAACTATAATGAGAGAGATTGGTTCGTTTGCTGATAGATTAACAACATTGACCGCACAAGATATAGATAATCTCAATAAGAATTCTCACATTGCGTATCTTAAAGCCCTTTATGAATGCCAGAGTTTTATTTTGGTAGATTCTTCTCATACCCCAAGCCTAAATGATGACAATGTCATTTCGCACTTTGGCTACCACTCATCTTTCTACCTCTCATTTATTGCAAACAAAGAATCGTTAAGCGATTCGTATTTAACTTCACGCAAAGTCCTTTATAAATCCATAATGCAAATAAAAGAGGAACAAAAGCAAGAATTAGATTCTTTAGAAAAAGAATTACAAGATTTGGATTTTAATCAAAGAGAAGAAAGATTAAAAGAGATTCAAAGAGGGCAAGAAAAAAAGGCGAGAGAATCTAAATTGAACAGATTTGATAGAAAATCTGATTCTATAAATGACTTAATCTTACAAACTAATGATAAAACAAGCACAATTATATTTTTGGATTCGCTAAATTCTAAAATTTCAATGAGTAATCTAATTCACATTTACAATAAAAATAATCAAACCAAAATCGATATTTTTACAAAAGATAGGACGATAATTGATATTTATGAGTTAGCAAAAAAATATAGTGATTATGGAATCAATTTAGATTTATTACATTCTGCAAATACGCAAATATTTTTCTACTCAATTTTGCTACAATGTGGCAGTGAATCTAGCTTGCCGCATAATGAATGCTTCTTTGGGAGTTTGGATTCAAAAGATTCACAAAATCCAAACTTTAATGTTTCAAATGCAAATCGCAATGCAAGTGATTCAAATGCTTTAGATTCAAATTTAAGTGCAAATGATTCAAATTTAGCCAACACAGATTCAGCCAACGATTTAGACGAATCAAAGCCAATTTATTATTTAGAATATGACGAAGCGGATTTAGATTCAAGTGATTCAAACAAATCTTATAAATCCAATGTAGATTCAAACCATTCAAATGATTCAAACAATTCTACCAACACAAACAATTCTACCCAAACAAACAACACAACCAAAATCTATCCCACAAATCAAACCCTCCAAATATTTCTAAACAATCACAAACTTACAATCTTAAATTACTCCATTTTAGATTCTAGCC
>NZ_JBSIUV010000102.1:0-3347 GCF_053654515.1 Helicobacter sp. T3_23-1059
AAAGATACATTACGATTACAGATTATAGATTCTGTAAATAATCCTATTAGTGATGCAGAGGTAAGAATAGTTGCTTTTGACAATCAAACGAGATATGAAGTGTATCTAAATAATAAGACTGATATTAACGGAATTGTGCAATTTAATAGACTTGAAAAATTTAAGAAAAATACACAAAAATTTGAAGTTTTTATTCAACATAAAGATTTTTATAGCAAACCTATCTATAATCATAGAATAATATGTAGAAGCTATGAATATGGGCTTTTATGTAAGATAAAATTTAAAAATAAAAAAGCAAATTTTGCAGTTCAAAAAATAGAAATAGAACCTAGCATAATTCAAATCAAAGAATCTAAAAGCAAGTTTGTCAAAAATTTTTACAAGCCAAGTGATAGAATTTATTTAAAAGCAATATATGATAAAGACAAAGTAAAACCAAATGAAATCAAATGGGGTTATGAAATTATAGAAGTAAATTATAAAAATACAGCCACGAATCCAAACTATATTTTATTTAGCAACACACAAGGATATGTGCCTACCGATATTTCTTATATCAAACATATCAATGAACCTATATATTCTGCCAATGAAACGCTAACGCTATTGCAAACTGATAGTATTGGCTTTGAAATTCCGCAAGATTGGAATAATAAAAAAATAGCCATATTTGCCTATAAACATAAGCCTAATTGGGAAGTATGTGTAATTATATCAGTTGGAAGCTATCCACAAATAGTAATAGATGGCACACACGCAGAGACATTAAGGGCAGATAAAGATATACAAGATTCATATAAAGAATCTACAATTTTGGGTTGGGGAGTAAGCTATCTTTTGCAACGATTATGGCACGATAATCCAAAAAAACCTATTTCTTTTAAACATATTCATCGCGCTAATGATGGATTGCGCTATAAAAGTAGCAAAGAAATAATTGTTGATGATGATAATTTACAAAAAATTTTAAGCAACATTGATGAGATAAAACTAACAAAACTTGACTATAAACAACATAATAATGACTTAATAGAATATTATGCTGAATTAGATTGGGATAATCTTTATCTTAAGTTTCCTATGATAAAGGATTTAGAATCTGAAATTTTGGGTGTCAAACAAGCGGATAACACTTATATACAAGACAATGTGGCTCATATTATTACGGAAAATTTCAAAAACAAAATAAAAGATTTTTTGCAAAGTCCAGCACAAATACAACAAATCAACAATTCTTTTGTAGATTATGATACACAAGACAAAATCTTTGTCGTGGCTATTATTTTAGATAAAATACAAGAGCGAGAGCAAAAGCCAAAAGATGGTTTTAAATTTCAGAATTGTGCAATGCTTATTCCAGCAGATATAGACATTATCAAAAATAGTAAAAAAGAATTTATATATCATAATCAGCGATTAAAGCTACTAACAGATTGCAAACCGCACGAATTTAGCAAACTACAGTTGCAATATTATTCCATAGAAGATGAGATGTTTGCACAGTATATGGGAATGGATATTAAAGGTGAGAACAACATTACAAAAAATTGGAAAGGTTTAAAAATAATAATGAAAAATGAGCAAGAAATTAATCAAATCTTTAACAGTTCACTTTATGCCAAAAGCACCATAGCTCTTTATGCGATTACAGGTAAATTTAGCATTTACTATTTACCGAGTAAAATTACCATTAAAAAAAACAAACAGCAAAATAATATCCTATCGTGCTTTATTGATGAATTGCTTTGCTATATTTATGATAGTTTTGATTTTAGTGATGAGCCCTATCAACCTGTAGGTATGTGGGATTATAATGAAATAGCTTTCAATCAATATGAGTCTATGCAACATTTAGGAACATACAAATTTTATAAAGACTTGCCACATTTTCCAACAAATAAACTTGCTAGTATGGATATAAAAAGAATGGAGCAAGAAAAGCATAACCTATACTACATTATCAATCAAGATTACCAAAATTACCAAAATGACTTTAAATTTGGGCTAGATTATCGCATATTCAGCAATAGCGCCAAGACAGTAAAAGTAAAACACAATAACTCGATTACTTTAAAAGTGGAGGTTTCATAATGACTTTGCTTTATTATATTTATTATATATGGGTTGATTATCAACAAGAAGTGCCTAGAATATATATATATCCTGAGTATATGTGTATTGTGTGGCTTTTTTATTTTATTATTATGCCATTACTTATCGTTTGGTTAAATAAAATAGAGTTTTTACATAATATATTTTGCTCAAAACGATTTTTTATGCTATGGATTGCTACGATTTTATTGGGCACAATTTGTGCGATTTTATATTTTGAGTGGAGTTGGCTTTTGTTGCTAAATATTGCAGCCACAGGGCTAACGACAATCACCCTAACTCTGCTTCCTGTTTTGAATACAAAGCCTAGTCATAAAATTAGCATTCTGCAATCTCTTTGTTTGTTTGTTATATTTTGCATCATTTTCATAGATAATATCCTTACTGGTCCAGTATTTATTGTTACTGATCTGATGTTTTCGAGTTGGTTAAATTCGCGGGGTAGATAATGCAGATTTTATAGGCAATTTGTAAGACTAGGGTATGCTTTATGCACATTGTTTATGATTATATTTTTGAGTATTATTTTGTATTGGTGTTTGGCTTTATATGTTATTTTTTTGTTTTAATGTTTGTGCTAAAGAGATTAAACAAGACAGCATTTTTTCACAAAATCTTTGTTGCAAAAAGTTTTATTTTAGGCTATGTGTGGTGCTATGACAGCTATTGTTATATTTATGTTAAATACAGAAATAAGTGCATTAGCTTTTAAGGCTTGATTAAGTGGTTTTATAAGAGGTGGTGGCATACAGGTTTATGTAACGCTTTATAGTTTTTATAAACACAGTGCCAATGAATCATTTAGCGTTTGTGTTTGCATTATTATTTTTACCATAAGCACATTATTGAATGCTACAATCATATTAGACATTATCTGCTGCTTGCCATTATCTGCGCTGATGGTTTATGATTTTGGTAGCAATAAATCTCATCTATCACCCATAAATTCTCATAAAACCACATTTAGCTCTAAAACACTAGGATTAAATGAAAAAGGCATAAATGAAATAACACTAGAAAATATAAAAGATAATGAGCTAATCTCAATCCACGCTCAAAAAGACTATGATGAACTAATCGAGCATAACTTTACTCAAACTATTCTAAACAATAAAGAATCTACCATAAAAGGACACTACAACGAAACCATAACAAAAACCCATACCCAAGACATAGCATTAGCCAAAATAATAAAAGTAGGTGCAGAATATAACACTAATGTAGCATTATCT
>NZ_JBSIUV010000103.1:0-3319 GCF_053654515.1 Helicobacter sp. T3_23-1059
ACAAAAGCTACGAGCGTAAGCGAAGTAGAAACATATTTAATAATTTCTCTTGTTTTTGCCTCTGAAATTCTTGAACGAATGATATACTTGTTTTTCATCGCTGACATCATAACTTAAGACTCCTTTATTTTGTCTTAAGTTGTCTTGAGCCATTGTATAAAATGGTTAAAAGAAAATAGCAATAATGGTATAGTGGTTATGGAATTTGCCAATAGTTTAGCAACAGGACATACAACATTATGGTATAACGATGGATATAGTGGTCATTTGTATGACGTAAAAAAATAGGAGTAAATATACAAATAGACAATAAAAAAGAGGATACATTATTGAATTATCTTAATTATTATAAGGCAAAAAATTTTTATTTTTGGAGGCTTAAATAAATGTCAAAAATGAAAAACTATATATTCACATTGTTTTTATTTATGGGCGTGTGCAAAAGTGGTGGATTTGTGCCTTTGATACCGCAAGTAGAGCTAGAATCTATCGCCCAAAACGCCTCTATAAGTTGCAAAAAATACATTGATATAGAAACAAAAAACGATAAAACGACATACAAACAAAAAGGAATGGAATTGTTTGTGGGATTAAAAAGTGGCAGAAAGAATTTTATGCGTGATAAACTTGCATTTTTGGGGTTAAGCAAATGTTTTGGCGTATCATTTGATACGCTACAAAAGCAAGATTCTACTTCGGCATTTGTGGCTCAACTTTGTCAGCTTACGCATTATAATTTTGATGGCTCATTGCAAGACATAACAGATTTTGTAACAAAGGCTAGAAAATCTCAAGCTAAAGACTATGAGCCTAGTCGTTTAGCAGAAGTTTGCCTAAAAATGTATGAATCTCATGAATACAACGCCGAAGTGGAGAGAATCATAAAAAAATACTGCAAAGAGTGCGAGTAAAGAATCTACAATGATAATACTTAAAATGAAATGAAGTAAAATCAAAAATAAATCTACATAGGAATTAAAAATTCAAAGGACAAATCATTGTGCCAAAACTAAATCCACTGCTAGAATCTGACGCCGTAGAATGCGCTCATAAGGGTAAAATCGTGGCTTTTAGCAACAATAAATTGCTAGAGGTTGATGGAAGTTGCGTGCTAACAAAGCAGGATTTATTGCAGGCACAAATTATTGGTTGTCAAAATAATATTTTGGGTGTTGCAACGCCCTGCAAAGCAATCGTTACAATTTTAGATTCTGCGCTTTCAAATACGCTTATAATCAACGGTGATAGCGCGATAATCGCCCAGCAAATTTCGCAGATTTTTACCGATAATGGAGTGCCACTGCAATTTAAAAATGGTGCGACTCCAAAAGCAAAGGATATTTTCGAACTAGATGAGGAGGTGGCAGAATTTGATAATGCGAAAAAAGGCAATGAAAACGCAGAATCTATGAGTGAATCTAGCGCAGAATCTAGCAATCAATCAAATGCAGATTCAAACAAATCTAATACAGAATCTAACACAAAATCAAGCAAAGATTCACAAACCCAAAAAGAACAAATGGTGCTAGAGGTGGTAAGAAAGTGGGAGTATAGCCCAAACAATGAAAACTTTGCATATTGGGCGACTATTAGTGAATTTACGCTTAAAAAAGATGATGAAATAGTCAAAGATTCACAAGGCAAAGATATAAAAGGCTATATCATAGAGCCAGCAGGGATAAACCTTAACCCAAAACACAAAGTAAAAGTTGCAGGAAACGAAGTAGTAGTAGGCACATTGCCACCAGAGCAACAGCAAATAACAAGCGGAAGCGATACAAAGATTCCAGCGGGGGAATATAATGTATTTTGGAGGTATTCAAGCAAGCGCACATATTTAAAAACAAATTTTGAATTTTATAAAACACTACAAAATATTGAAAAACAAACAAACGAAAAATTTTTATGTAATTGTTCTAAGGTTTCAGCTAGTTTAGCAAACATATATCCTTATCACACACATATACTACCAGAATTTATAAACACAAAAGGCAGAAATACGATACTTATTCATAATGGTTCAGGTGGTGGCGATAGTGAGGGTTGCCTACTTCCAGCTAATCAATTTAGAAATGAATTATCTTATGACAAAAGAAAAGTTAATAACAAAATTATAGATATTGTTTCAATCACTATTGGCACAAATGATTTTATACATATTCTTATGAATGAATTGGTAAAACACGACACAGAATCTTTCAAAAACTACAAAGACAAACAGCCAATCAAAAATTTCCTTGTTAAAATCAGAGAAGAGCAAAATATAATATTTGATACCGATAAAAAAATAAATCAATTTTTATCCATAAAATCAAAGGAGCATAAATGAGATTTTGCAAGAAATTACAAAGCGCATTGTTTATATTACTTTTTGCAAACTTTGGCATTATATCCGTAGCCTTTGGCTTAGATATAGATTCTTTGCGACAAAAGCGAGACATTATAAATGGCTCTTTTGTCAAAAAAACACACACTGACAAGCTATATAGTAATACCATATATGAGGGCAAAGGGCGCATAAGTGGTGTTTTAGTGTGGAGAACGGGCGTTATAGCAGATATGGCAGGTTGGGGATTTAGAGAGTTATTGTTTGTGCCTGATAGCAATAGTGTGTTTGATGAGTATCTCAAATTTACGCTATGCAGAAGCGATGATGAAGAGCACTCAAAACAGCACCATTGCTTAGATAAAAATATCACTACAAAAATATCTCACGCATTGGGGCAAAATTGGCGTGAAAAATATGCCCTGTCAGATTTTATGGTAAGGGCAGAAGTGGATATTGCTAATCATAAGAATTTTATGACAGATTGGATAGAGGGTGGCATAGATTATGTGGATTTTAAAAACCTTAATGTAAAAGGCGAAATAAGGCAAACATTTTATAAAAAAGAGGAAATGAGCAGTCTTGTTTGGGTTTCCAAAGATTCTTACATAAACTTGCGCGAATCGCCAAATGGCAAGATTTTATACTCCATACAAAAAAAATGAAATCGTGCAACACAAAAAGAAATTTGACGCTGATTATGGAGAGACTTGCAACATAACAGAATCTAGCGCAAACAAAGGTAGAATCGTATTTTTAGGCAAAGACTCTACCAACCCCAAATGGTATAAAGTCGCCTATATCGCACCAAACGCTAAAGACACAAGAGAGGCAATCTATGGCGTGATTCATAGCTCCCAAGTAGGATTTGAATGCGGGGAGTAATGCAAACAAAATGTAAAAATCATAAAAAAAATACTGCAAAGAGTGTGAGTAAATCTGTGGTAGAAAATTTATTGTAGGTAGAAAATATGATAAAAAAGGCGATTTATA
>NZ_JBSIUV010000104.1:0-3291 GCF_053654515.1 Helicobacter sp. T3_23-1059
TAAGAAAAAATGCTAAATGCTAGGAATGTTGTTTTTGTTTGGTGTTGTTTGGTGTAGTGTAGCCGTAATGTGGCGTAGTGTATTGTATTATATTGTAATGCAATGTAGCGTATGTGGTGTAGAGTTTGTTTTGTTTCATTAAGCGTAGTTTTGTTTTTAGTTTATCTTTGTTTTGCGTAGTGTAGTTTAGATTCTTTTCGTTGTGGTTATTGCTGTTTAGTTTTATTTTATTTCGTTTTGTGTAGGTTTTTTTTGATTTATTTGGTGTAATGTAGGTTATTTTCTTTGGTTTGTTTTGTTAAAAGCAGGTTGTTTTTTTGTTTCGGGTTATTTTGTTTTATGTTGTTTTTGTATCATTGCGAGATTTTGCCACGACTTTGCCAAAAGCTACAAAAATCTAACACACGGAAATCCACACTCACTCCGTCATTGCGAGCGCAATTTATTGCGCGTGGCAATCTATTATGTTTGTCATTGCAAGCGTTTAGAATCTGCGTTTTTGCAGAAACGAACGCGTGGTAATCAATAATTAAAACCATAAGGTAAAAAAACATTGTCATACTTGAGGGTTTTTAAGCCCTGAAGTATCTCTCCTATTTTCATATTTAGACTTACCATTTTTGTCATACTGAGCACAAGCGAAATATTTATATTTGTATTTTTAGTTTTAGAGATACTTCGCTCATTTTGCTCGCTCAAGTAATGAAAAAGGGCTAGATTGCCACAAATCTAGTCGTTTTTAGCCTAGACTCTTGCAATGGCGGTGTCGGAATCTAAAGAAACCCACCACAAGTCTCTATCCGCAAAGGAGGAATATCTAATTCTAGCAATGACATTGTAGGCACATAAAATCGCAAATAAAAATTATGTTATAATTCACGCTTTTTTTAATTCCAAAACGGAGCGATTCAATGGCATTTTTTAAAGACATATTTTTTGTCAAACATTTCGCGCTAATCTTTGTGCTAAATAGCATTTTTATCGCACTAGCGCAGTTTAGCAACTTACCAAAACTTTTTGATTTGCATTGGTGGCATTGCTTGGCATTCCGCGAAATTATGCTATTTTGCACTTATTTTTTGGCATTTTGCGTGGTGTTTTATTTGCCTTTGGAGCGTGTTTTGGGGCGATTTGGTGTTAAAATCAAAAAGGCATTTGTCGTGCTTGTAAGCCTAACAAGCGCGATTTTGCTAATCATAAATTTATTTTTAGTCCTAAATTTTGGTGGGACGCTAAATTCGCATTTAGTAGGTGTGGCGTTGCAAAGCGACCCCTAGCGAAGTTAGCGAATTTTTGGGCGAATATTTGAGCGCGAAATTTGTGATTTTCTCCGCGTTGATTTTAGCCCTACTTGGCGCGACTTACCGCTATGGCGACAACGCAATTTATAAAATCTTAATTGGGGGGGGGGCAAAATCAAGATAAGTTAGATTCGCCTGAATCTAATTCGCTTGAATCTGCCCAAAAATCCCGCAAATCTAACGAATCCAAAAAACCCAAAAATCGCATAAAAATCTTTTGGATAATCTTTATTGCGTTACTAATCGCGCTAATTTTGGTGCATTGCTTGCGACTTCGTCCGTATAATGAGCGCGAAAGTGATGTGGTTTATGTGGCGACTACTTCGATAAAAGACGCGGTGGATTCGATATTTGGGGCGATGAGGGAGTATGAGCAAATAAACGCGGATTTTGAAAAATACGCCCAAAATATCGCGCACACTCCCGCACCACAGGATAAAAAAATCGCAAATATTGTCCTAATCATCGGCGAGTCAGCACAGCGCGACAAAATGCAAATCTATGGGCATTATCTGCCAAATACGCCCATTTTAAGCGCGATTCACGCCCAAAAATCGCAAAATCTGTTTGTTTTTGATGATGTGATAAGTTCGCAGGTTAGCACATTTGAGTCGCTATCCCAAGTGCTAACTTTCGCAAATCAGGACAATTTAGACAAAAAGTGGTTTGAGTATCTAAATGTAGTTGATGCGATGAGACTAGGAGGCTACAAAACCGCTGTGATAAGCAATCAAGAGCGATTTAGCCTGTGGAGCAAGGCGACTACGACTATTTTTTCTCGCGCTGATAGGTTGCTGTGGAGTGCGGATAGCATTGCAGGAAAGAGGCTAGATGGTATGGGGTTTGATGGGGAGATTTTGCCAATTATAGACAATTTGTCTTTGGGTATGCAATTTCGCACTTGTGAAAATTTTGGGGATTTCGCAGACACCAAGTCTAGTCTCAACTCCCCAAAACGAAGTTTCCTTGAAAATTTTCACAAATACAAAAGCCACACCGCAAATACTTCGATTGTTTGTCCCGCAGAATCTAAAAATAATCCGTCATTGCGAGGCAATTCTACACAATCGCCGAAGCAATCTAAAAATCTCCCCTCCATTGCGGAGGATTCTGCGTTTTGTTCCCCCTCCCTTGCGGATGGGGTTAGGGGTTGGGTAGATTCTACTGATTTGTCATTGCGAGTGAGCGAAGCAAACGCGGCAATCAATGATTTAAATAACGCAATAGATTGCCACGATTCTGCTTCGCAGAATCTCGCAATGATGGAAACAAACGCAGAATCTAGCGGTTTATTTCTAGCAATTCACCTAATGGGTTCGCATGTGGGCTATGCAAATCGCTATCCAAAGGATTTTGAGCGATTTACCCCAAATGATATAAAAGACAATCCGCACATAGACAACTTATCTAACGCCCAAAAATTCCGCGCCAAAGCGGATTTAGCACAATATGCAAATAGCATTTTATACACGGATTTTGTGGTAGGCGAGGTTATCAAACGATTTAGCGACACCGATAGCATTGTGATTTATATCAGCGACCACGCAAATGATGTGTGGGACACGGGCATAGGCTCACTTCGTGTAGATAGCAAAATCACGCGTTTTATGGTGGAAGTGCCATTTGTCGTGTTTGTAAGCGATAGATTCAAAGCTTTGCACCCGCAAATCTATGCCAAAATCGCAAAATCCACGCAAAAGCCTTTTATGATAGATGATTTAATCCACGCGCTAATTGACATTGCGGGATTTCAAATCGATGGCTATGAATCAAATCGTAGCATTTTTAGCGATGATTTTAGCGCGAATCGTGCGCGAATGCTCGGCACAAAGGCAAATGTAGATTATGATAAAGAGCTAAAATAATCACACAAACGCCTTTAGCCACAAAAATATGCGACTAAAGCCTTTTGAAATGCAACGCCACTAAAATCTATGTGCCACAAAGCAAAGGAATGCTAAAAACAATGTGGCTTAGGGCAAAAAAAGGC
>NZ_JBSIUV010000105.1:0-3257 GCF_053654515.1 Helicobacter sp. T3_23-1059
AGTGTTATTATAAAGGCTACCACTAATATAGGGTTTATCTATGTCATTATCTAAAAAGCTAATAAGCACTTCATCACCTACTCTAGGGGTATGATAAAATCCAGAATATGGGGAATAGCGATAGATAGAAAACATAATGGGAAATTACTATTATACTTTAATTTAAATCGTTTTGGTTTGTTAGGAAATTTTCAAGCATTTTGTGAAACTCTTGATAATAATATATAAGCCCAAAACAACTATTTACTTCATTTGAGAGCGTCTTTTCATCAATATATTTTCGTATTTTATCTACCAAACTTTTATCGCCAAAATCCTCAACCATATTTTCTATATGATAAGGATTTTTGCGTATTTCCTTTCCTTTGCAAACTTGGTATATTTTTCCTTTTGCAAAATCATAGCCCAAACAATATGCCAAAGCATATCTTTTGTAGTATTTTATGGGGTCTTTTTTAAAATGTGAGCGACTCATAGCTTCAGATTCACTCTCTGCCTTTAATGGCGGACAATATGACTCGATAGTATTTACACTAAATAATAACAAAAATATTATTGCTAAACATTTCTTTGTATTCATTGCTCAAACCTCCAATAATAGACTTTTTTACTTTGTCATTACCGATTAGACGATTTGTATCACCTAAAAACTTTCATAAATATTGGATATGATTTACTTTTTCAATTATACAAGATAAATATTAAAGCACTTCAATTCATCGTCATTTGCGCCATAATTTAGGGCAAACCAATCCAATATGCCTTTTTCATTATTTTCTCTTTTTATAAAATCCGCCAATATTTTATCTCTCACTTTTTTCCCAGAGTTTAATAACGCCTTGCCTACTTGATTCCAATCCCTAAATATAAGCAAAATATTTTGATACATTGCACCTGAATCCATATACACGCCCCAATCTAATCCCGACATCCAATCCCTAAAAGCCATAGGATTATTGATGCAATCCTTTGTGTAAAAAGAAAACGCATTTTGCATAATATCCATATAATCGACATTATAATCTTTTATGTCTTTGCCATTGATTTTTATGCGTAGCGTGTATGGATTTTCTGTCAAATTATTAGGTATTTCCATTTCATTGCGTATCGCATAAATCCCGTATCGCATACCATATTTGCCTATGTAATTTTTACCTATAATGTAGCCTTTTGTCATTTTGTTTGCTCCTTTATTTTAATATAATTTGCGCAAATGTAACATAATGGTCGTTTGTATAATAGATATAGTCTAGCAATAAGTTGCCTCTATCATCATATCCTGTTACAATTCTTTCTTTGTCTCTACTTTGTCGTCGTCCTACCACATTAACATCGTGTTCTTTATATCTTATTAAATTTCCTTGTTTATCGTGAGTTGGAAGTTGCATAAAATCATTATGCCAATCTTTGCCAGATTCAAATTTATGTGTTTTTCTGTTTCTAATATCCCACCTATTTTTTACTCTTTCTCTATATCTATCTTTGACATTTTGTGGAAGTGTCTGAAGTGGTTTTTGTGTATATTTTTCTCTCATTGTTTTATTTTTTGAGCGAATAATAACCCGTTCCAATGAGAACTCTAATCGCTTTAATAAGTTTTTATTGTTCTTAATGGTTGAAGCCCTTTTTGTTAATCTTGTGCCTATGTAATGTATCCCTTTAGCTACATATCTTCCTGAAGTAGTAGCAGCTTTTATTCCCCAACCATATACAGGAATCAATAATGTTGCGCCATCTATCCAAACCCAAATATTTTCATTTTCATACCAAGGCAAATCATCTTTATTGTTGCCATCAACAACATACATTTCAATAGTATAATCAGTAGTTTTTACCTCCACATCCACACTTACATCGCTCTTTGCTCCCTCTATATAAGCAAAGAATCTCACTTGTTTATCGCGCCATTCTTGTTTGAATCGTATATGTATTTCCTCCCCTAAAATATAATTGCTAGATTTTATATAGCTGTTTGTGCTGTATGGATTTGGTTTATTAGATTCTATATCATCGCTTTTGTAGATTCTACGAAATTCTGTAAGATTCACAATAGGAATACTAGAATCTTTAGTTAGTTCTTTTAGTTTAGAATCTATGTCTATATGTTTATCAAATACAATATAGCCCCATTTTGTTTCCTTTTTTTGTTGTTGGTATAAATGCTTTCTTATATCGGTGTGTTTATCTTTGTTGGGGATAGAATCTTGATTATAATATGCTTTTAAGGCAATATTTATTGACTTACTGTTAGGACTTATCTCACCATAAATGTTATTTTGTTGATTGTATATATGTTTGTCATTTGAATTAGATTCTATATAGTTGGCATATACGCTACTTACCAATAATTTATCTTGGTATGGAAATTCTAGAGTGTGAAATCTACCTTTGCATACTTCCCTAATGCAAGGTGCATTTGTCTTGGGTGTAGATTTATAGTGTGGGTGGTCTATTTGGACTTTAAAGGCGTGAGTATTTTTAAGGGATTGTATATCATCTAATATAACTTCTCCATTTGCGCTTTCTTGGTTGTATAAAATTTTATTAGTTTTTCTCTCTAATATCTTAATATTAGCATTTTGTATGGGTTTATGATAAATATCTCGTATTTGTATTTTTATGGGTTGGGTGTTAATATTTGACATTATAAAACCTTATTAGATTTTGTATATTAGTATTTGGAATATATTGTAAATATGGGTTATTTGATAAAAGCAATACATTATCTTATAACCTGTTATTGCATTCATTAGTTTTTTCTTTGAATAAATATTTTGAATAATTTTTTGCTTGTTTATTCACTTTTAATCTCTCCACCCTTGACAATAAGTCCGCTCGAATCTAGCACCATTTCTATGCCACTTACCTTAAATGTGATTTTATCGTTTGTGGCAGTTATGGTAGTATCACCTATTTGAAACACTGCTTCATTATTTGCATTAAGAATGTAGTTAGAATCTGCTAATATTGTTAGATTATCAGCAACCATTGCAACGGCATTTTTAGATTCTAAACTTAAAGATTGTGGCGATGATAGGCAAATATTATCGTTAGAGCGAATGGCAATTTCGCCTTGTGTTTGAATATTTAGCTTTTGGGCAATTTCTATATCGTTATCTCCCCCTACTCTCTCCACCCTATTCCCCATTATCTCACTAGATTTATCCCCCTCTATCTTAGATTCCACATTCCCCCTTATTATTACCTCCTTATCCCCTCCCACATACTCACTACTATTATGCTCTACTTTTAGTTTG
>NZ_JBSIUV010000106.1:0-3158 GCF_053654515.1 Helicobacter sp. T3_23-1059
AAAAATGCAACAAAACCATCAAAATAACTTAATCCCAAATGTGGTAAAAATTTATCCATATCAACGCTAAACCTTTGAAAATATATTTTATTAGAAATAATTTGCGATGGTTTATCTAGCTCATTTATGGCTATATTTCCTTGAGGAATAGAATCTTTGTCATCACATATATCAAATACTTTTATATTTGAAGTTTCGCCTTTTTGCATTTCTTGTGTATTTAGGGATATTTTGTATTCTTTTGAAAGATAGGTGTTATATTTTATCTGTCCCATTTTCATTTTTTGTTTATAAAAATATTCAAATTCTTGTTGAAATTTCTTACTATCATTAAAAAGGCTATCCACATTCAAAAATTCCCTCTTTAGATTTTTCATCAAAGGAAACTGCATATAAAATTCCTCCCAATCTAGCTCTATGTAGAATCTTATACTCTTATTTTTATCATTTTGTGTATGTGATTTAATCTTTTGTTTGGTATTGCTATTTAGCGCAAATTCCCTTAATTCCACTCTAGGCAATTTCTCTGCTACAATCCGTCTCATCGTCTCATTTGGTATAGAATCTAGAAATTCATCTCTGCGTGAATGTGTATATATTAGTTCGCCTAATTCTTTAGCTTCACTTGGATTATCATGCCATAGTCGTTGGCATATATAGCTTACACCCCAGCCTAGTGTAGAGATTTTATCATTTCTTGCATTTTCCCTTAATGTCTCTGCTAGTGTGCAATCAATAGTGATTTGTGGATAATCATTTAGTCGCAAAAGTTGGCATACATTCCAATTTGGCTCATTTTTATAGGCAAATATAGCGATTTGTTTATCCTTTAAACATTCAGGTAATTTTATTTCTAAACTAGCACCTTTATAAATATTGTTAGATTTGGCATTATTTTTTTTTGCGTTCTTAATAGTATAGATAGATTCGTGTGAAAAATATGTGCTTCCATTCTCATTTAGAAGTATTTGGCAAGTTCCATTGGGCATTTTAGAAAGACTATCATCATATTTTTGTATGCTTTGTGGATTTTTATCTTTAGATTCTTTTTTTAGCAACATAGTGATTTCATATTTATCCATAATCTTATAAGCCCATTTTATCTCATCTGATTTTGTTTTAGAATCATCATAGTTTGCTTTAAGTGTAATACTATCATTTGCCTGATAAAAATTTTTTGCGATGATTTCATTATTTAATATTGTATATGGCGATTTTATCTCTAAATTTTGGACTGCAAAATTATCTAGTTTTTTATTGAATCGCAAGATAAAAGGCTTATCCTCTCGTTTTTTGACAGAATTAAGAACAATATTTCTATTAGATATTGGGGATTCTTGGTAATCTTTGTGTTTAAGTGTAATATTAAATGGACATTTTAGCTTTTGCGTTTCTATTATGTCTATTATATTAAAATCTGCTAATCATTCATTGTTTGTTGTGGCTTTTTGTCCTACATTGGCATTTTGTAGTTCTATGTCTGCATTTGGTATGAGCGTTTTTGTATCTTTGTTTAATGCTAGTATAATAAATACAATACTATTTTTATGGAATTTTGGTTGGTTATTTTGAATATTTGTTGAATGGTAGATGATTGAATCTGTTTGGATAAGGTTTGGCGTAGAATCTAGTTTATTATTTTTATTGTATTCACACAAAAGAGTTACGCATTTTTCGTAATCCGTTGATAAATCTTGGCGTTGCTTGATAATACTCAAAATTTCATCAGTTGCTTTTTGGGTGAGTGATTGTTTTTTTTCATTTAGACTTCTTGAATCCGATTCGATAAGAGACATTATATATTGCCACGCATCATTTGCTTTATTTTTTGCATTTTGCCAAATTTGTGGGGCATTATCTCGCAAGTAAATATAAGTGTTATTTAACAGCCAAGTAAGGATATAAGAAATTATTATACCTGCAATAAAAGCGACCATACCAGACGAAGCCAAAGCAGTTAATATCCCAATCACAATCGTAATGCCACCTAAAACGATTGTTTCTGTTGCACTCAAATCCTCATTGCTTATATTTAATGCAGAGCCTTTTATTCCGTCCTTGATAACAAAAATAATCTTTATGTATGTAGGAGAAGCTTTAGTTGCTATTGCGCTAATAGTAGAATCCATCATACTTAGCATATTAAAAAGACGAGTTTTTAGCGAATCTTCACCGTTTTCTTCTCCAATTCTAGGTAATTCCGACTCATTCATAAATTCAAAATACTCTTCCCTATTTTCATCTACCATAGGTCTATCACTTGCAGTGTAGCTTATCGCTATGCCATAAGTTATTATTGCTTTTTTGTCATATAATCCCATATTCCACCTTCTTTTATAGGATACCTAAAGGCATATATCCACATTTGATGCCATCTTGCGATGATTTCATCTGAGTTAAATTTCATTTTGGCATTTAATTCTGCATAGATATTGTCAATATTGCTCATACCAAATTTACTAAATTGCACACAAAAATAAGCCACTAGATATTTAGTAAAAAAATCGCTCTTATTGGTATCAAAAATCATAGGTCTCACAAAGGATAAATTTATCGTTTTTGTGGTTGGTGTCGTTTTCATTAACGCTAACCCATCTCTATTCAACTTAATATTGCCAAAAATTCTATATTCTAATATCACATAATTTTCAAATAATAAAATCCGCTTTAGCAAAAATGGTTTAAATAAATAAAAATGAAATAGCACGATAGCAATAAAAGGTGGTGCGATAAAAGAGAGTAAGGCAACAAATACATAAAAAATAAACATAAACAATCCTCCTAAAATCCACAAGCAATAATGTTTAAAATTGCCTTGATACTCACATATTAAAATAGGGTTGTCTTTGTTGATTTGTTTGTTTATTTTTGTATGCCGAAATATTAAATAGTAGCAGTAAAGTAGCATTAAGCAATATAATAGCAATATTGATTCGCTAAATACCTTAAAAACAGCAAACCAAATCTTATCGCTATGCTTTTGTATGTTACCTATAATCACTATGCCTAACACAAACATTATAGCAGTCATATTGCCAAATATAGTATAGATTATATTATTCCATTTCCTATCTCTCTCACTACCCAAACCATTAAATAAAAGCGGGTCAAAGGGTGCTTTGGTGTCTTTGATTTTCATTGTTTGGTAGATTCTTTTC